>CAZGVT010000185.1:0-1726 GCA_964529255.1 uncultured Alphaproteobacteria bacterium
TGTTTGGTATGCAATACCTACAAGATATGAGACCGGAGTTGCATATTCAAGTCGGCTGCGTGGACATTGCTTGCGCCCTTAGCCCGTCGATGAGTTCAGCGAGAGTTCGGTTTGACGTGGGGTGCTGTCCTCGCGTCAGCCGCTAAGATTGCATTAACTTCAGCATTTTAGTATATTATCCCACATGTCTGACCCGTGTGCGCCGACGCCTCTCGCCACCCCGGCCTACTTTATTTCTGATGCCCACTTAGGGGCAGTGCAGGGCCGGGAGGGAGCGGCTCAACTTCGGGCGATACTCGAATTCCTTGCCGCCCTGTCGTCGCGCGCAAAGTCGCTAGTCATTGTCGGCGACCTGTTTGATTTTTGGTATGAGTGGCGACGCGTGATCCCAAAGCAGCACTTTGCGGTCTTGCATGCTCTGCGCTACCTTACGGAAAACCAGGTCGCAGTCCATTATCTTGCCGGGAATCACGATTTTCGCCTGAACGGGTTTTTGGAAACGGAAATCGGACTGCTTGTTCATCAGGACGAATTCACGTCATCGCTGAATGGCGAACGAACATTTATTTTTCACGGTGATGGCATTTTGGCGCGGGACTCAGGCTACCGGTTTGTGAAGAGCATCCTGCGCAACCGGACGGCACAGCGAGTTTTTTCGTGGTTGCATCCTGATCTTGGGATCCTGCTTGCGCGCGGAACGAGTATCACGAGCCGGAAGACGATCAAAGAACGCCCGGAGGATGACGCCGACTATCTTGCATTTGCGAGGCGGCAATTCGCAGCCGGTTTTCGCTATGTTATTATGGGTCATACCCATCGTCCGATCGAGCACAATGAAGCAGGTTGCACGTATGTCAATCTGGGCGACTGGATCCGGCACTTCACGTATGCGCTACACGATGGCGAGAGTTTGAAGCTGCAGAAATGGGACGCACTGCCGCCAAGTTAAATCCCGGCGGCTCTTGAAAGATAATCATGCCCGATATGCACTCGCAAGGACGCTGGTATCAAGACAAGCGGCGTCGGCTTCGAGTTATCATTGCAGGCTCGATACTGCTCTTTGTCATCGTTTCCGGAGTGGCCTTCAACAGCTACCTTCGTTCCGGCATGCCTGCGGTGGAAGCCCTGGAGTCGTTCGAGCCGCAATTGAGCACAAAACTGCTCGACCGGCAAGGCGAAGTAATCAAGGAACTCTTTACACAGCGGCGGTTCCTGGTTTCGCTGAGGGACATCTCTCCGCGCATGGTGCAGGCGATCCTGGCAATAGAAGATCACAAATTCTACCAGCATTGGGGAATCCGGCCTGTTGCCCTGATGAGCGCGGTGATCGAGGGGGTGATCACCCTTGATTTTCACTTCCGCGGCGCGTCCACGCTCACTCAGCAGCTTGCCCGAAACCTCCACTACTCCTCACAGCGTACCGTTATTCGCAAATTGCGCGAGGCGTTGACCGCGGTTGAGATCGAAAGGTACTATTCGAAAGATGAAATCCTCGAAATGTACCTCACGCAAACCTATTTTGGCGCCGGCGCCTACGGAGTGGAAGCGGCGGCAAATACTTACTTCTCGAAGTCGGCCGGTGAGCTTGCGGTTGAGGAGGCGGCGCTGCTTGCGGCGATACCGAAATCTCCGACGAAATACAATCCGATCACGAATCCGGAAAACGCTTTCGCGCGGCGCAACATTGTGCTAAACCGGATGGTGGAAGTGGGATACATCTCCCGGT
>CAZGVT010000185.1:1736-6590 GCA_964529255.1 uncultured Alphaproteobacteria bacterium
AAGACGATTCCGATTGGCCTGTACCCGTCGACGGCCCAGGGCTCCCTCGGCATTGCTCCGTACTTTACGGAGAATGTCCGGCAACAGCTCAATACGATCGGAAAGGAGTTTGGTTTTGACCCGTACAGGGACGGGATGACGGTGCAGACCACACTTGACGCAAGACTGCAAAGCTGTGCGGAGCAGGCAATCGCCAAACATCTTCCCGATGTGCAATCGCACGTGAACGTTGTTTTTCGTGACAAGGAGTTGAATGCGCTTTTGCAAAGTCAGTATCCCGACTCGTCGTTAAAGGCGCGGCGAAAGATGGCGACCGATAAGCGATTCGTGGATTCGCTGGCGCGAATTCACCTTTCCGCTCAAGTGGCGTTCATCGCATTGGATCCGGCTACGGGAAACATATTGGCGATGGCGGGAGGCCGGGACTTCGATGAATCCAAGTTCAATCGGGCGTCACAGGCTATCCGTCAACCCGGTTCCGCATTCAAGCCATTCGTTTACGCATCATGTTTGGATAAGGGATTGCCCATTCCAACACAGATTTCCAATGAGGAGTTGGTGGTGCATCAGGCGAACGGACAGATCTGGAACCCGGGGAATTATGACGGCGACTATGGCGGTTTCGTAGACTTGCGGACCGGACTCAAGAAATCCCTGAATGTCGTGTGTGCGCGACTGATTAGGGAGCATACCACGCCGAAAGACGTCGCGCTGCTTGGGAACAAGATGGGGATTTCGACGAAGCTTGATCCCTATGATGCGCTCGCACTCGGATCTTCGGGCGTGATTCCGCTGGACCTCGTGGCGTCATACCAGCCGTTCTTGACCGGCGGAATCTACTCCGAGCCACGGTATATACTGTCCATTGAGGACGCTCAGGGTCAGACAGTCGCGACGTATCGACCGAATCGCAAGGCGGTGCTCTCTGAGGAAACGGCGTACCTTGTGCGCAGCTTATTGGAGACGGTTGTGACGAGTGGCACTGCGGCCGGTTTGCGCTCCACATTTGGATTCCGGGAGCCCGCGGCGGGGAAGACGGGCACGACAAACGATTATACTGATGCCTGGTTTGTCGGATTTACTTCGCATATCGTTGCCGGAGTGTGGGTGGGGTTGGATGACCCGGCCAAGCCGCTGGGGCGGGGCATGCAGGGTGCGCGTGCGGCCTTGCCGATTTGGGCACAGTTCATCAGCTCCGCTTATGACACCATGGAGTGGCGTCACCAGGAATTCCCGGCTCCTCCAGCCGGAGTCGTTTCCGCTGAGATTTGTACGGAGTCCGGAGAACTGGCCACGTCCAACTGCTCGGACGTCACCGTCGAATATTTCAACAAGAAGTTTCCACTGCCTGAATCCTGCCGGATTCACGGTGGCTGGAGAGAAGGCAAATCGCGAAAACCGCGTCTACTGTGATTCATAAATTGAGGATTCCCTCGATGTCAGACTCGCATCGTCGCCGCCAGTTTGGCGGTGTCGCTATGATCGTCAGCATAGTCATTGTTGTGCTGGTGGTGATTGTGTTGGTGTTCCATTTCATGTCCCGCAAGAAACCTGAAGAAGTACGCAACTTCCAGGAGTTGGTCATGAAGGTGGACAAACTGAATACGCAGATTTCCGATCGGGAGGGCCAGCTGATGGACCTCGTTCGGAAATACAACGCGTCTCATCCCAACGAGGCGTTTGATACCACCGGCATTTCCACGCTCGGACTGTCTCCCGAGCAGGCGGAGCTTCTGCAGAAGCGTGTCTCTTCCGAGAAGGATGTCTCCTACAGGGGGTTGTTGCAGGACATCCTTCAGTTGACCGGTGAAGTCGACAAGCTAAATGCCGACCTGCTGGATATCCGGTCGAAACTTCCGGCGCCGCAGGAGGTGAATCAGGGGGACTCTCATTTCAAGCTTTGCATGGAGTTTCTACAGAACAAAGGGGTTACCGAAGAAGAGGCCATGAAGCTCATCGAGCAGACGGCCTTGACGACGGAGCTGCTGCCGGCGTTTGAGGTTTGGAATTATTACAATGACGGCGTCTTTGGCACATTCGTGACTCAGGGTGCTGCGCGGCTTTCTCCAAATGCAGTCGCCCGAGCGACGAAGCGCAAGATCGACTCGGAGCGACAGACGTTGATCCAGGCCCGGAATCAGAAGGAAGAAGAGGTCAAGGACCTTGAAGCCCGCCGAACAGAACTGCTGGACCAACTTCGGCAGCTCGACACGGAGAAACAGTCGATGATGAGGCAGATGGAGGAGATGGCGCAGAAGAATGAGTCTTTGGCCAAAGAGCTCAATTCCTGCCGCTACATGGTGCATACTTTCAAGGAGCTCTCGCGGATTGGAGTGATTCGAAAGCCGGGTCTGGGCAAGTGGGAGACGGGCGACTTGACGGCGATCACAAGTCCATCGACAGTCGATTTGCGGGCCGATAACCGGATTACTTTCACGGCGTCGTCGATGGGGCTGGGCAAGATCTCACGGATCCTGGTGTTCCCTCGCTCTTATCTCGAAGATGTAGACTACAAGGTTGTGATCAGCGAAGACAAACAGTCCGCGACGGTGATCCTCCAGAAACCGGAGAAGTTTCAGTTCGGTCGTTTGGCCATTGCGGTCGACGGGTAGCGGTTCCAGCTTGGCAGACGGTTACTGACCCGCCGAGATTTATAAGATAAGCAACAACAGAACTTTACACGACTTATCCACGCCGGGAACTCATCTTTGCGCGGAGCGTATGAGTTAAGGAATTGCTCGATGAACGGGATTGACCCTCTCATAAACCTAAGGAGGATCCGTTTGAGACCGTCAGAAAAGCCGAAAAAACAAACTCTTGAGCCGGTGATTAGCCGCAGCAATCCGAAGCAACGCCAGAAGGGGGCTCCATCTTTGAACCGAGTCCCGACAGAGGCGCAGCTCGCGACCGCCGAGCACACGGAGGAGACTTGGCACTCATCGCTCAACGACGGCTGGGTACGGAATAAGTAACTACGATCAGTTTGAAAACACACGGGCCGCGAGAATACTCGCGGCCCGTTTTTGTTTACACGAGGTTGTACTCCTACTTCAGCAGCACGAGTTTTTTCAGCCAGGGTTCTTGCGGAGAGTCGGCGGATTCGAGTTTGGCAAAATAGATGCCCGATGCGTGGCCTTGTCCGCTCCAGTTGAAGCGATGAATGCCGATGGATTTGGTGCCTTCGTACAGTGTTTCGACCTCGCGTCCGAGTAGATCGTATACACCGAGCCGCACAGCAAGCTCGCGGGTAACGACAAACTCAATCGTAATCTCGCTGTTGAACGGATTCGGGTAAGCAAAGCCGATGACAAAGTCGGTGGGAGTCTTTGCGCGTGGAGAAGATGGTGAAGCGAGAAATGACGTGTCGCTGTGCCACGGTGTGGCGAGAATGCCGGCATCAATGCGGTCGCCGAGGCCGTCGGGATTGTCGATGGGATGCCACGGTCCGGAGGGATGTCCCCAGTAGCAGTCAATCGCCCAGCCGCCGGGAAACGGTTCGCTGTAGGCGGCATAGCCAATGTTATCGATGAACACATTCTCCCGCACGGACTCGCAGAAAGCGTTGTTAAGGATCAATGCGCCGCCGACGCGATCTCCGATCGAGTTGTTAGAGTTCGCAAGAACATAGTTGTACCGGAAGTTTACATTAGATAACTGTATGCCCTCAAGCGCAGCGACCGAACCGCTTCGCATGTGGTTTTGCAGGAATACGTTGTGTTCGGCATCAAGTACTCGATCCTCTTGATACATAATGAACAATGGGTGCGTTCCCCACGCCGGCATGTGAGTATTGTCCTCGAAGACATTATGTCGAAGGACGAGCACAGTTCCGGGGTCATATTCTTCGCTGCTGAAAAAGTAGAGTCCGAACTGATTATCGCGGATTTGGCAAGAGTCGAGACGAATAGTTGTGGCCTCGTCATCGTGGGTATGTACCCAACTGCCGAAAAACCTGTACATCCGGTTATGATGAATTTCGCAATTTCGCAGGGTGAAGGCTGCCCGTGACGGATGCGGATTCACAAAGACGCACGGCTGGTACAGCCATCCGAAGTGGTGGATTGATGAATTTTGGATGTGCAGGTGGCACGCAATCAGTCTGAACTCACCCAAGTGCGCTTCGCCTGTAAGCTGCGATGTGCCGTCGAACTCGCAATCGTCGATGAGTCCGGTCGAGTGATCAAGACAGATGAGTTGACCTTGATTGGCCGCGCCGGTTGTGCGCACGCGCACGCGGAGTAGTGTAACTGTCGAATTTACGGCGTGAACGGCACCACCTTGAAACGAGAAGGTGGAGTCCAAGCGGCAGTCGCGAACTTCGAGCCTTCTGCCGTAGACTTCAATGCCGCCGCCGTAGAGTTGAGTGTTATGCGTCTCTCCGCGCAAAGTCAAGCCGATCAGTCGCAGCAGCGGTTGCCCGCCGGTCGATTGACTGCGGAAGATGCGCGGCGGATTGTGCGCGGTGTTGGGGTAGACGATGCAGGAGTCAATGGAGTCGGACTTGCCGTGATACAAAAAAGTCCCGACGACGGTGACGTCGTGGGACGGTGCGAGCAGACTTTCATGATAGCGCCCGGCGGAGACGACGACGGTATCACCCCAGCCGGTGGCGTCGAGCGCGCTCTGAATCGTGTTGTAGTCGGCGGGGACGCGCAGGACTTCGGCGTAACCTGCGGACACACAGAGTAGCAAGGCGAGCAGAATCATGAAAGCCTCCGGATGAATGCCGGGCGAAGACGGCTAACCTTGTGTCATTCTGAAGGTCGCTCTTGAGGCGGTGCGGCCTGAAGAATCTCGCATGTGCCGCTGAGCGAGGTCTTTCACTTCATCCAGGATGACAAACGGAGAATTCGG
>CAZGVT010000186.1:0-6556 GCA_964529255.1 uncultured Alphaproteobacteria bacterium
TGTCGTCCCGGACTTCGCGCAAGTCTTCGAGGCGCGAAAGTCCGGGATCTCTCGGGGGAGTATTTATGTGGCCGGAGAGATTCTGGACACTCGCTGACGCGAGGTCCAGAATGACAAATTTGGGGCTGACGCGAGGTCCAGAACGATAGTCATAGCTGTTCCGGCGGAGAAGCGGGCTATGGAAGCCCCCCCCCTGCCCCCCGTAACCGGAGGGTAAGACGCAGGAAACCGCTGACTTTCCTCGGCGAGAATTCTGCAATGGCAAGCGTTAATTGTCTCATCGACGTGCAATAAAAGACACGGCCCGCGAAGTGTCGCGGGCCGCGATGCCTCAAGAATGAGGTGAAGTGTCTACTTCTTGAAGTTGTACTTCATGGAGACCTGGGTGAACATGGAGCTGCTGTTGCCCGAAATGAAGTACGGGCCACCCTGCACGAAATCCGGCTGGATCAACAGATCGAACAGCAGCCGGTTCCAATGCGTGCTCGCACCGAGGTAGGTGTTGGTGTGGACCTTGCCGTAGGTCTTTTCGGTCGGCGTGTCTCCGTCCATGAGCATGCTGTGCCAGTAACGCTCCGCACCGGCGCGGCAATCCAGCCAGTCGAACACCTTGGTTTCGGCGCCAACTCTCCAGTACGGAATCGCCGCCCAGCCGTCGGTGGACGTGGAGGTGCCGTTGTCGGTCTCGGTGGATGACATATCGATACCGAAATCGAAAATCACCAGTGCGTTGTCCGCAGGCCACCAGTTGTGACCGGCACCGAGTTTCAGATCGGTGGTCGTCAGCTTCATCGATGCGGAACCCATCTTGGCGCCGTCGGAAACCATGTTAACGGACAGATTCGGAATCAACGCGGCGGTTTCGGAATAATCCCACCACCAGCGACCTGCGAACATGATCGTGCTCATGCCATCCGGCTCGGAAACCGTCGCACCGTTCGCATCATTGGTGAATGAACCGGTTTCGAATCCGAGAGCCAGATCCACTTTTTGCTCGGTCAGCGAGTAGCCGAGATTGATACCGATCACGCTGGCGCTTTGCTAGACCGTGGCACCCGCCGTCTTGTCCTCGAAGCTCTCAAATCCATAGGTCAGGGCAAGGCCGGCGAGATTGTCGCCGCCCAGCTTGCGCCCGTAGCGGATGAGCAGCGCGTTGTTGACACCCGGTCCGTCGGTCGCGGGATCCGGCATGAGGGTGTAGTTGGTGTGCTGGTTCTTGTTGAGGGCGAAATTGACCACACCTTTGTCCTCGCCCCAATCGTAATTGGCTGAAACGCTTGTAAGGTCCCAGGCTCCGCCGGCCATGCCAAACTCACCGTTTGCGACAGTACCGTAGTTCTTGACCAATTGCGGCCAAATTACGTAGTTTGCCTGATCCATGACGATGGTATTTACGTGCCCACCGCCGAGGCCGACAACTCGAGTAATCGTGGCATTTGCGGCGAAAGGCAGCAGAACGGCGGCCAAGACTACCAAAGTCAAAATTCTTTTGAAGTAATGCATACTTCCTTCTCCGATGTTGGGTTGGGGAACTGTCAGTGGCATTATAGTGAATTCTGCGTAATTTGTCAATGCTTTTTACGCAGACTTAGCCGGGTCGGTGTCGTCGATGTATTAACTCTCTCAATGGCTTGCACCGGCCGGGAGTTTGAGCTTTTTTGCTCAAACTTGTTTCGCTTTCAACGCAGAACCCGGCTCAAGGGTTCCAAAACAAAGGACTTATCAACATTTCCACAATTATGAGCCATGCGCAGGGATACTCAGGTTTCTCGGTGAAAGAGCACTCCGGTGACCTCGCGATAACCGCTTGGGGCCGTGATGAATTGGAGGCATACGCCGAGGCATGTTACGGTTTGGTCGCCCAGGCAGTGCCTCCTGAACTAATTGATCAAAGAGAAACGGTTGAATTGTCCGTCACTGAAACCGACAAGGACCGCCGAATTCTCGCGTTTCTCAATGAAATTATTTATCTTATCTTCGCGAAGGGGTGGCTGCCTGCGGTAGTACATCGTATGACGGTATGCCAGAGCAAAGGTTGCGCCGAACTACAGGTCACTTTGCGCGGGGAGCCGGTTGATGCGTCTCGCCACACCTTCAAGTACGACATTAAAGCCGTGACTTTTCATGACTTCCGCATTGAGACAGAACCCAAGAGAACCGTGGTACATTTCGTCTGTGACCTGTAGACAACTCGCAGAAACTGCCGATTTACAATGGGCAAACCCAACAGCCTCTCAATAGAATCGCTTGGGAGCTATCGTTACCGCATCGCCCGCTCGAACCGGCCGGACATGCGGACAGACGGAATGATGTTCCTCAGTCAAGAGTTATTCTCCCACCTCGAGGCTGATCAATCCCCCACTCAGGTTGCCAATGTCGCAACACTGCCGGGCATCGTCGGAAACTCCATTGCCATGCCGGACATGCACTGGGGATACGGATTTCCGATCGGAGGCGTGGCAGCGTTCGATGCCGTCGATGGAGTCATCTCTCCCGGAGGCGTAGGCTACGACATCAATTGCGGCGTGAACATGACACGCACAAGCTTCTCGTGGAAAGACGTTCAACCGCGCATCGAGCGACTGATCAACACGATGTTCGCACGCATACCGACGGGCGTCGGCTCAAAGGGCGGATTGAGAGTCAGTTCCAAGGAGTTTGAACAGGTCCTCGTGCGCGGAGCGACGTTCGCAGTATCGCGCGGCCTGTGCGCCGCCGATGATCCGCTGCATATGGAAGAACACGGCAGCCTTGCGGATGCTGATCCCGATCGCGTCTCCAATCGCGCGAAGGAGCGCGGCTTCGAGCAATTGGGCACGCTGGGAGCGGGTAATCACTTTGTCGAAGTGCAGGTGGTGGAACAGGTACTCGATCAAGCCATAGCGCAGGCGTTCGGATTGTTCGAGGGACAAGTCTGTTGTATGGTCCACTCGGGATCGCGCGGCTTCGGATACCAGGTGTGTACCGACTATCTGCCGGTGATGGACAAGGCGGCGCAGAAGTTCGGGATTGAATTACCGGATCGGCAGTTGGCCTGCGCGCCACTGACATCTAAAGAGGGACAGGACTATCTTGCCGCGATGAAGTGCGCAGCGAACTTCGCCTGGGTAAATCGACTCACGATGCGCTGGCACTGGATGCACTGTTTTGCCGAAGTGATGGGAGTCTCGGAGGAGGCCTGCGGCTATTCGCTTGTGTATGATGTCTGTCATAACATCGCGAAGTTCGAGACCCATGAAGTTGACGGCAAGGCAAGAAAAGTCTGTGTGCATCGCAAAGGAGCAACGCGTTCTTTGCCGAGGCATCATCCGCTGGTGCCGCCGGCTTACAAGCACGTTGGACAGCCGGTGTTGATTCCGGGAGACATGGGACGGGCGAGCTATGTATTGGTGGGTGAGCAGGCCGCACTGACGGAATCCTTCGGCTCCGCCCCACATGGTGCAGGGCGACTACTCTCGCGGCACCAAGGGCTGCGACTGCGCAAGAGCAACGAAGTCCGGAAACTGCTCGCGGACAAGGGAATCATTGTGCAGGCGCGCACGGGCTCAATTCTCGCCGAAGAGCAACCGGATGTCTATAAGAATGTGGATGAGGTCGTCAGAGTGGCGGCGGGGGTAGGACTTGCCCGTCCGGTGGCCAGGATGCGGCCGGTCGGAGGGATAAAGGGGTGATGCAGTTTTGGAATTCGGAAGTAAACTCGAATTGGCTGCCGGTAGTATGGCGGGTACGGCGGCGCTAAGCGGCGCTCTGTGCCGAAGGGCCCTTGCGTGCCGTCCATGTCACTTAAGAAGTAGAATCTTCCGAGGGTGATCCGCGAGCCCAACTTGTGATCCGAGGACTCTGAGATAATATACGCCGGATGCGCGTCCTTCAGCATTCCAGGTTGCCCGGTGAACTCCAGCGGAAAAGTGTCCGTCGACTATGACATCCGCCTTCCTGCCCAAAATATCGATAACTTCGAATATCAAGTGTTCCGCCGTCGATAGCGTGAATTCGAAGTTCACACGTGAGTTTGCGGGATTCGGGAATATACAAACCAGAGCATCGGCTGAAGGATAAGGAGGTCGCCAGGCTTCGTCTCCACGTGCAAGATTACTGGAGTCTGCGAGCCAAGGAGTAACGGAAATCAGATACTCGACGCTGTCCCCACGGCCTTGTGGATTCTCGATCCGGTGACTGGGCCCTGAGGAGTCGCCCCAGAAATTGAGGCGAGCGTAGCTGTGGGGTTCATTTACAATGCCCTGAAACGCGGCGTAGCCTTCGCTGTCGTAGATGACATTCTCTTTCACGACACCGTCATCACAGCCCACCAGCATGAGGACTCCGCCCGGTGGATTGGCGAACCCCGCGCAGGCGTTGTTAACGAGGAGATTCCGGCTGAAATCAACGCGGGTCGAGTCTGTGTGCAGGATAAGGGCTACGCTGTTCTCTTGACTATCGTTGTCAACAAAGAGGTTATTTCGAATGGTGACTTGTTCGAACCGATCTTCGAGCCCGCCCACCGTGAAGAACATTCGACTGACATAGCCTCCCTGAGAAAGCCCGGTATTCTCGGCAAACACATTGTGGGTGAATCGGGCGATGGAACCGCTGTCCGCCTCGTCGGAGCGGAACAAATCCAATTGAATTTCGTTCCGGCGGACCTCGTTGGAGTCAAATTCGATGAATGATGGAGCGCTTGCGGGACCAGTGTAGGGCAATGCAAAGAAGCTTCGGAATCGACAGTCACGGATTAGTGACTGTGAGATGCGAATCCAACGGACATCCCGAACTTGCCTGATCGCGTACGCGCCGGGCAGCGTCCCCCAACCGAGGTGGTGAACTTCACAATTTCTTACTTCTATCGCTCCTTGATCAACGGTGATCAAGTACTCATCTGATTCAGCGGGAGCGGAGAAGCAGGATTCGATTTCGCAATCCATCACGCGAGATTCACAGTTCCGCAGGTAGAGAGCCAAACCATCTTCAAGTGCGCCGCAATTCAGTATTCTGCAATGGTCAATGCGCGCGAGGCAGCTATCGAGATAGATCGCCCCACCGGCAGCAGCGTAGCTTGAGTCGAAGCGGCACCACTCGACGGACACCGAGCGGTCAGCGATGAAGGCGCCGCCGCGCGACAATCCGGCGGTTGAAGTACCGCCGCGAACCGTCATGCCGACGAGTCGAAATGCGGTTCCGTTCGCCGCCTCCGCTCCCCAGATGCAACGCCCGCCGGTTGGTTCCGGCGGGCGAATTATTGTGTGCTCAATACTCGTGGAATCCATCGAGATCAGATAGCCGCCTCCCAGCGTCACTGTGTGCTCGGGGATGATCAGGTTTTCAAAGTATACGCCCTCCGCCACCAACACGGAGTCTCCGATTTGAGTCGCATTGAGCGCATCTTGAATCGTCGGAAAGTCCTGCGGCACGCGGAGCTGACTCGCTGGAGACGTATGCGCCCAAATCAGACTAAGAGTGATCAGGGATGTCCAGCGGAGCAGTTCAGCTACCGGAGCACTCGGTCTGGCAAGCATGGCTGGCGGGTGTATACACTTTCACGAGCGACGTTACAGAGTTGCAAGGCGGCATCGTGCACGCGGAACACTTGACTTTGATTTCAATCAAATGTTCATTGGAAGTTGGATAGCTCACGGATGTAGTGCCGCATCCGCACAATCCGTTCCTAGTCCAGACAAGGGCACCGTCGAGGTAGCACGTGACATCCACTTTATTGCCCGAGCCGGTCGCATAGTAGACGTAGTAAGTGCTAAAATTTGCCCCTTCAGGAAGTTGGTGAGATCCGGTCGTCGCAGCATCGTCGCAGCACACGTCTTGAACGGTGATGCAGAAGGAAGTTTGGGCAAATGTCGGAATGGCAAGAAAGCCAGCAAGGGAAACGAGAATTGAAATGTACATGACGGCACTCCTTCGTTTGTGATACTCGCGGCCCACGCCGCTTGGTTAGGGGTGCCTTGAAAGTAACAAAAAAAAAAAGTCCCTGTCAAGGGCCACAGGTTGCTGACAAAGGCCCGAGTCGCGTTGGCTGCTTGCAGCCGACCGCCGGGCCGATCACGTTCGAGACCTCGTGAGTGCTCGCGTGGCAAATTGAGAGTCGCCTCACGGCTCCCAAGTCAGGCCCCTCAAAAATCGATGGGGTTTGTCAATAGTCTGCCTGTCAATGGCCAGTCGATTCTATTGGGTGGCGAGGGTATTCGGGGGTAACTGTTTATGTTCATTCATATAGACGTTGTATGGACTGCCGGGCAGCCTGCGGCAATTCCCGCGAACGCCGTCGGTCGTAAGCTAACGAACCTCATTCATCGTTGCTATGCAGCAACACGCAGGACCCCGCAATGCGGGCACATCGTTTGCCGTGGTTGGAGGCGATAGGCTGTTAACTTGAAGTACCTCCGGAGAACGGCAGAATGCGAAAGTGTCTCTTAGTTGATGATGATCACAGCATGTTGGAGTTGTTATCGCACGCGATGGAGGAGTTTGGCTTTGACACCGTCACAGCGACGGACGGCGACGAAGGTCTGACCGCCTTTCGCGAGCATCATCCTGAGTTGGTCGTGTC
>CAZGVT010000187.1:0-6519 GCA_964529255.1 uncultured Alphaproteobacteria bacterium
CAATAAGCTGCTCTCGATTTTCCGCAACGGCGGGATCGAGATTATTGAGTAACATGCGAAAGGCTGCCTCTTGAATCCAGCCTTTGCATTTCCCTGTGCCGCCGACCGGTGTCGTTGGAATATCAAACATGTCGAGAGTCAATCCTGCCATAACCCATTGAAGCTTAGATGTTCAAATCATGTCATATGATAACATATGACATTGTTCGAAAACATTCACATACAAATGGCGTTGCCTTACATCGCATTTTCGGCACACTGGTAAGTACCGCCATCAGATAAATATAGCTCTGGCTTCGGGCAAAAGCAAACTCGTGGTAAACGACAGAAATGAAAAACGCCGCACTTGAAAGAGTGCGGCGTTTGCAGATTCCTGTAGAATTACTTCGCCTTCTGTGCGGGTGCCTTGCGGTGCACGTGGCGTGGTCCCTTGTCTCCGGATTTGGAACGCCCTCCACCGGCTTTCTTTTCAGCTTTGGCATCTTCGGCACCGCGCCGTGCCTTGCCCTTGAGCTTCGCTTCCTTATGGGCCGCCTTCTTGGCCTCTTTCGCCTGATCAGCCGTTGCCGCGGCAGTTATGACGGCATCAAAACCGACCAGTTCTATGTAACACGTGGGAGCATTGTCACCGGCACGATTGCCGAGCCGAATAATCCGCGTATAGCCGCCATTGCGATCCACATAGGACGGCGCGATTTCGTCGAACAGAGACTGCACGACGGCCCGACGGTTGATATGCTCGGCGACTAATCTGCGCGCCGCCAGATGCCCGCGTTTTGCAATTGTCACCAAACGCTCGGCGTAGGGACGCAGCTCCTTGGCCTTGATTAACGTCGTTCGGATCCGTTTACGCTGGAACAGCTCCTGAGCGAGGTTCGCGAGGAGGGCTTTACGGTGAGCGGGTGACCGGGAAAGACTCCGGCCCCTGACAAGATGTCTCATTTCTTTTCGTACTCAGGATTGAGGTAACGGTCCACGTCCATGCCGAAGTGCAGCCCTTTCCCACGGAGGATTTCCGTGAGTTCGACCAGCGACTTGCGGCCGAAATTCTTGAACTTCAACATTTCCGGCTCTTCCCGGCGGACCAAATCGGCAATGGTGCGTATCTTCGCTTCCTTCAGACAATTCGCGCTTCGCACAGACAGCTCGAGTTCCTCGACGGGTTTCCGCAGCAATTTGCGAATCTGCAGCGTTTCCTCGTCAATGTCCTCCTCTTCCTCCTTCTCCGGCTTGATGTCGAAGTTGATGAAGAGTTGAATATGATCGCGAAGCGTCCGGGCGGCAAAGGTGAGCGCATCGTCAGGAGTGATGGAGCCGTCCGTCCAGATTTCAAACAGCAGCTTTTCGTAGTCGGTGCGCTGTCCCACACGCGTGTTTTCTATCGTGTAGGTCACATTCTTGATCGGCGAGAAGATCGAGTCCAGAGGGATCGTACCGATTGGCGCATCTGACGGGCGATTTTCTTCCGCCGGAACGTAGCCGCGCCCTTTGCGAATGTGCACTTCCACTTTCAATTCCGCATCGCGATTCAGCGTGGCGATATGAAGATCGGGATTCAACACTTCGAAATCGTTGTTCCCGATTTGAATGTCACGGGCGGTGAACTCTTTCGGGCCCCGGAGGTGCAGCGCGACGCGGTCGGGCTTCTTATTCAGAAGTTTGAAACGCACTTGCTTCATGTTAAGCACAATTTCGGTCACGTCTTCCGATATGCCCGGAATCGTCGAAAACTCGTGCAGCACGCCGTCAATCTTAATGTGGGCGATAGCAGCGCCCTGCAGTGACGAGAGCAGAACGCGTCGAAGGCTATTGCCGATGGTCACTCCATATCCGCGCTCGAGAGGCTGAATGATGAATCGTCCGTAGGTATCGGTATGCGTGGATTCATCTATTTCCACCGCCTCGGGCATCTGGAAAGTCAGACCGTTCATTTATCTCCTCGTGACAGGATTAACGGGAGTAAAGCTCAACGACCAGTTGTTCGTTGGCTTCAAAAGGAATGTCGGCGCGGTTCGGTCGTCCGGTGAAGACGCCTTCCATTTTCGCCCGATCGACTTCCAGGTTGGGCATCAGTTTGCCGTGTGCAGCGAGCTGCATCGCCGAGTGTATGGCGTCCAATTTTCTCGAGCGTTCGCGAATGCGAACGCGATCATTGGGTTGCAATACGTAGGACGGGATATTCACCTTGCTGTCGTTGACCAGCAGGTGACCGTGAACCACCAGTTGCCGCGCCTGGCGGCGAGTGCTGGCAAAGCCAAGCCTGTACACCACGTTGTCGAGGCGGCTTTCAAGCATCGCCATCAGGTTTTCACCTGTGACTCCCTTTTGCCGCTGAGCCTCGGTAAAGAAGCGGTGAAACTGGCGTTCAAGCAATCCGTAATACTCACGGATCTTCTGCTTTTCGAGCAGCTGACGAGCGTACTCCGACGATTTCCCGCGCCGCGTACGGCCGTGCATACCCGGCGGGTAGCCCTTTTTCTCAAAAGCCGATTTGCCGTTTCGAACTCTCTGGCCCTTAAGGTAGAGCTGTTGTCCGACTCTGCGGCAGATCTTGTCCGTTGGACCGCGATTTCTTGCCATAACCTGTTATTTAACTGTCCGAGTGATCTTGAAACTAAGGGGAATCAGACGCGGCGGCGCTTGGGCGGACGACAGCCGTTGTGCGGCAGCGGCGTCACATCCTTGATCGAGAGAATCTGCAATCCCGACGCGGCAAGCGACCGAATCGCGCCGTCACGGCCGCCGCCGGGTCCGCGTACTTCCACGGAGACTTTTTTCAGTCCGAGCGCCATCGCGGCTTTCGCGGCATTATCCGCGGCAAGCTGTGCGGCAAACGGTGTGTTCTTGCGCGAGCCGCGCAGTCCCATCTTACCGGCGGAAGCCCAAGAAATCGTGTTTCCGTAGTTATCGGAAATCGTAATAATGGTATTGTTGAAAGAGGACTTCACGTGCGCGACACCGATCGCTTCCACGCGCTCTTTCTTTTTCTTAACGTCTTTCTTGGTTGCCAACGAGTTCTGCTCCCGGTTTCAGAAGGAGATCAAATAACCGAATGTGGGCGCTACGCCTTCTTGACTTTTACGATGCCGGATTTCTTCTTGCCTTTGCGCGTGCGGGCATTGTTTTTCGTATTCTGTCCACGCACGGGCAAGCCCTTGCGATGACGGGTGCCGCGATAACAATTGATATCCATCATGCGCTTGATGTTCGTCTGGACTTCCGCGCGCAGCGGTCCTTCCACCTTCAGTTCGGAGACAACGGCGCGAATCGCATTCAGTTCGGTATCGGAGAGCTGATGCGTGCGCTTGTTGAGATCCACACCCGCCTGGGTGAGTATCCTGACCGAGAGTGGCCTGCCGATCCCATACACGTAAGTCAGCGCGACCTCGATTCGCTTATCACGGGGGATGTCTATTCCAGCAATTCGAGCCATAGCCTATTGTAGCTTGCGGTGGAGAGAATAAGTGCGACGGCAGCGGCGATCAGCCGGATTGCCGTTGCTTGTGCTTTTTGACGCGGGGGCAGATCACATATACGCGGCCGTGGCGGCGGATGATGCGACAGCTCTCACACATTTTTTTGACGGACGTACGGACTTTCATCTTGTGCTTGTCACTCGGGTAACGGGCGGCGACACCCCGCTATTTGTACCGGTAAGTAATCCGGCCTCGATTTAGATCGTATGGCGACAGTTCGACGGTGACACGATCTCCGGGGAGAATCTTGATAAAGTGCATTCTCATCTTGCCGGAAATGTGCGCGAGTACTTTGTGGCCGTTCTCAAGGACGACGCGAAACGTAGCATTGGGGAGGCACTCTTCAATCACCCCGTCTACCTTGATGGCCTGTTCTTTACTCGTATGCTTCCTGCCTGGTTGTTCAAGGGTTTCAGGCGGTCAGGATTTCGGCCTGACCGTTCGTGATCACCACGGTATGTTCATAGTGCGCGGACGGTTTGCGGTCGCGGGTAAGCACGTCCCAATCGCCGATCATATCTACTTCCGCACTGCCGGCATTGACCATCGGCTCGATGGCCAAGGTCATGTTCCGGCGAAGCACCGGGCCCTTGTAGGGTGGCCCGTAATTGGGAACTTGCGGCTCTTCATGAAGATTTCGCCCGATGCCGTGCCCGACCAGATCCCGCACCACGTTGAATCCGTGGGATTCAACGAACGATTGAACCGCATAGCCGATATTCGAAAGTCGCTCGCCCTCCTTTGCTTCGGCTATCCCCAATTCAAGCGCTCTGCGGGTGACGTCGAGTAACGTCCGGCGCAATTGATCCACTGCACCAATGGCGTAGGAATAGGCGGAGTCGGCACAGTAGCCTCGATACCGAAGACCGATATCCAGCCCGACAATTGTGCCTTCCTCAAGGATGCGGTGGTCCGGGATTCCGTGGACCACCTCCGCGTCAATTGAAAGACAAATCGAAGCGGGAAAGGGTTTGCCTTCCGCGTTCGGATAGTTCTTGAAGATCGGAACGGCATCGTGAGCGCGAATATACTCTTCCACGGCGCGGTCAATATCGCCCGCGTCCTGTCCGGGAATCATCATCGGCCCGGCGAGTTTGAAAGCGCCGGCGAGAATCTTCCCCGCTTGCCGCATGATCTCGATTTCTTCGGGAGTCTTTACGGGAATCATGACAGCTCTGGATCGAGAGCGATCAGCACCCTGGCAAAAACCTCGTTTTCAGACCCCACGCCATCAATTTGCCGCAGGTGCCCCGCTTTCTTGTAGAAATTCGTCAGCGGAGCAGTCTTCTCTTCGTAGACCCTTAGCCTCTGGCGGACGGTGTCCGCCATATCATCTTCTCTTTGGATGATCTGACTATTGCCCTTGGGGCAAAGATGGCTTGCGGCCGGATCAGCACCGGATTTGACGCTAAACGTGGCGCCGCACGTCAGGCACACCCGCCGGGAAGCCAGTCTGTCGACAATCACATCCGTGGGAACTTCGATGCTGACCACAAGCGGCTGCGGCAAGTCCACTTCCTTCAGCACTCCGCTGAGCGCCTCTGCCTGTGGAATGGTGCGGGGAAATCCGTCAAAGATCGCGCCGGTAACAGCATCGTCCTGCAAGAGCCGCTTCTTGACGATCTCGATGATCACATCATCCGGAACCAGTTCTCCGCGATTCATGATCTCTTTGGCACGAAGGCCAAGTTCGGTTCCGGCGGCGGCTTCGGCCCGCAAAATGTCTCCGGTGGAGATCTGCGGAATGCTGAAGTAGCTGGTCAGTTTCTGGGCCTGCGTTCCCTTCCCCACTCCGACCGCGCCCAGTAATATGATCGTGTGTTTGGCCATTCCGCGCGCCGGTTACATTCGGCGGCGACCGCGAATCCTGCCGGATTTCATCAGGCCGTCATAGTGCCGCATGACAAGATGCGACTCGACCTGCTGCAGGGTATCGAGTGCGACGCCGACAATAATCAGAATCGTCGTGCCGCCGAAGAAAGAAGCAAAATTGTAAGAGACGTTAAACTGGCTCACAATCATGGTCGGCACAATTGCAATCGCGCCGAGAGCCAGAGCGCCGGGCAGAGTCACGCGGGTGAGACTCGAGTCGATAAAATCGGACGTCTGCTTTCCCGGACGAATACCCGGAATGAACCCGCCGTTCTTCTTCATGTTGTCCGCCAGGTCGACCGGGTTGAGTACGATGGCGGTGTAGAAGTAGGTGAAGAAAACAATCAGCAGGAACTCAAGAAACAGATAGGCGAAACCTGTTCCTCCGAATTGCATCGTAATGAAATCCTGCAAACCGCCTTCGGGCAGAAAGCTGGCAATCGAGGACGGAATGAACAAGATCGATTGAGCGAAAATAATCGGCATCACGCCGGCCGAGTTCACACGCAGCGGGATGTGCGTCGATTGCCCACCATAGACTTTTCGGCCGACCATCCGTTTGGCGTACTGAACCGGTATCTTTCGGGTCCCCTGTGTCAGCGCCACCACCGCCATCGTGATTGCGAACAACATGACAATGAACAGGGCATCGACCATGATATGTCTGGTACCGATGCGGACCTGTTCAACCTCTTCCAAAATCGCGTATGGGAGTCGGTCGATAATGCCGATGAAGATCAACAGCGAAATGCCGTTTCCAATTCCGCGCTCCGTGATTTGCTCGCCGAGCCACATGATGACCGTGGTTCCTGCGGCAAGAGTTACCATCGTGAGGAAACGGAATCCAAAGCCGGGATCGGGAACAACCGGCGCGCCGTTTGAGGCCGTTAGTCTCTCCAGGAATACCGAAACACCTCCCGCTTGAAGTGCGGCAATCAACACCGTGCCATAGCGGGTGAGCTGATTGATCTTTTTCCGCCCTTCGTCGCCTTCCTTCTGCAACTTCTGGAAATACGGAACCACCGTTCCCATGAGCTGGAAGATGATTGACGCCGAAATATACGGCATGATGCCCAGGGCGAAGATCGTCGCTCTCTGGAAGGCTCCTCCGACAAACAGGTCGTAGAAACCAAACAGCGAGTTCTGATTCTGCCGAAAGAACTCGCCAAGC
>CAZGVT010000188.1:0-6507 GCA_964529255.1 uncultured Alphaproteobacteria bacterium
GAAATGACCGTGGCCTGCGGAGACGAGACGGCGAGCGCGACGAATCTTGTCGCGGGCACTTACTACGTTGTCGTGGACGGTTTCGATGAGGCGGAAGGTTCGTTTGACTTGACGATTAACTTCCCGTGCGGTGGCGGTGCAGGTTGTCCCACTACGCTTTGCGGCACCGGTCTCAATGGCGGCGGCACAGTCCTGGTATGGGACGGCGAGTTGATGCCCGACGGTAACACCGCATGGCTCTGCCAAGGGACGGCAGTCGGCGGCAACGACATGGTGATCAAGATCATCAGTCCGAGCTGCGGATTGGTGTCGACGATTGACATCGGTGGCGCTTCCGTCACGGAGGTCGCACGTGGCTTGGCCTACGATCCGCGTGACAACAGTTGGTGGACCGGAACGTTCGTTGCGCCGAAGGCATTACGTCATTACAACGCGGCAGGTACGCTGCTTGCCTCGTTCGACAGCTTGTTCTTTGCCGGACAGCATAACTCGACCTACAGCATATCGGGTCTGGCAATGGACACGGACAATAATCACCTGTGGGCAACCCAGAGCAACGTTCTCGCTGGACATTATATTGAGTTCAACGTGAACAACGCAGCGGCTCCGGCGATTCTTCAGACCGGTGGAATGGCTATTTTCACTGCGGGCAATGCGCACGGTGGGTTGGACTATATCGAGTGCGAGGATAAGCTGGTTGCGGCGAGCTTTGATCCGAGTCCGCTGGGACGCGGTGACATCGAATGCTGGCAGGATGTTGCGAGCGGCATTTTTCCTCCGTTGTTCATCCAGGCTTGCGTTGTGCAGGCGCCAATTCCGCAGAACTGGGGCATCGCACTGAACACCAACGATGCGTTGGTGACGATGGCGAATCTTGATGCCGTCGCAAACACGAACCATACGGCGTACACTGCGGCTCGTCCGTGTCTTGCCGTGCCGCCGGCAGCTCCGACTCAGACCAGAATCCTGCGGGCTGGAGCGGACATTGCCGTCCACTGGCACGCGCCGTCCGCCGGTCGTTATCTGATTTACAGGACGACGGTGAAGAACAATGACGGCAACCCGGACGGCGGAACCGATCCGCAATGGGGTCCCGCAATTGCGACGGTCGTGGTCACGATTCCGGGCGCGCAGCTCTACACCGAAGTCGGTGGCTGGGCCGCTGACGCGTATCGCAACTATGTTGTAACTAACGCCTGTCCGTAATCGGCTCGATTTGATGAAAAGTGCGAAGGGGCCGGTATTCCGGCCCCTTCGCATGCATATTGGCAGGGTAGTTAGAAGCACTCAATCCAAGGGATTGCATTTACTGAGGAGCCTGTGAGATTCGCGATAGTCACGACTGTGCAAGTTCTCTGTTTGCTGGTCTTCTGCGGAATTCCTGCGATCGATGCGCATGTACTTGTTGCCTGGACGACAGACGATGTCACAAGCGCTGAACTTGGGCCGCAGACCGGAGCGCTTCGTCAGACATCGACAACTATCGCAGACTATTCGCATCGTTGGCCCGTCGCAGACGCGTGTGCACTCTCGAATTTTCAGGCCATTCCGTATTACTTTGATTCGACGGCAACGGTCTGCATCCAGAAATTTGACTCGACCACGGATTTCACTCCGCCGTTTGCACCGAGTGGGATGGTGTTCTCCCTGTACTGGGCAAGTGCCGGATCGGATACCGACCGAGTCACTGTCAGCAGTTCCGTCTTGTGCGATAATCCCGTAGACTCGTGTTGTGCCCCTCACGCGGTGCTCTGTTCGAGAAACGACGTCATTCAGCGGTCCACCGGAATGGCAAACGAAATCGTAGTCGTTTCCCTTGCCTTTGACAGCGCGACTTGCTGTGTAGCTCAGTCGTTCTGGATCGGATGCTCAATCATGCGAAGCGGGCCGACCGATCCCGGACCAAGTCTCCTTTTTACTCGAGCCTCCGAGGAGCCCAATGGCGTTCCAGAATGCCAACAGTGGATTGAACAGGCTGGCGAGTTCGTGCGATTTCCGAATGGAGATTTGGGCTGGTGGGACTTGCGATTATTCGGTGACTGCGATACCTGTGGCAGTGAGATCGACAGCTGTCCGGAATTCTCACAGGAGACTCTGCTCTGCAATCTCGCCACTCCAATCGCCTGCGTGGCCGAGGGGATCACGCTGGTGAATGAAACGAACGCGTTGGGATCGAGCACAGTGACAAAATACTGTTGCGCGCCATGGGGCGCTACAGGACCGGAATCCATCTACCTCATTTCATTGGCCTATACCGGCCACCTGTACGTGCGTCTGTCTGATGTCGCCGGAGGTGAGGTCGATTTGTACTTGCTCAGCGGGTGTAGTCCCTACAGTTGCGTCAGTGCAGCCGGCGACAGTCTGCATGCAGAAAATCTGGAACCGGGAGTGTACTTCCTCGTGGTTGACGGACGTGACGGCGGAGTGGCCAGTTTTGACTTGTTCATTCAATGTTACTCGAATTGTGCCGGAACTGAATGCTCGAATGACATCGAGTTCGGGCATCCGGTGGGAAACTTGTATCTGGACGGCGAGTGGTGCGCTGCAGACAGTGAGCATGTGTACTACTCGTACTACCCCGGATCAGGCAATCGACAGACGATCCTCAAGTTTTCGCGCAATGAGTGTTCGCTTGTCGATACAACGGGATGGACGTCTGCGGATGCCACGGCTTGCAGGGGATTTGCTTTCGACCCGCGCAACGGCGGACAGTTTTGGACCGGCACGGTTACAAACTGGTCGGTGGGTACGGGGAAACTCTACCGAGTCGGTTCCGGTGGCAGTGTGCTGAATACGTTCTCCTCCATTGCCGGACTCACAAACATGCGCTGGTCGGGATTTGCCTTCGATGAAAGCGACAACCATCTCTGGATTTTCACTCGGCGCGCTACCATATCCGGGTCAGACTTCGCCTGGGAATTGGACGTCACGAATCCGTCGGTTCCGGTGCTGATACAGGGACCGCATTTGTTGGGCTACATCAATCCCAATACGATCATATCGAGCGGTGGCGCGGACTATTCATCAGTCTCGCGACGCATACTGTTGGGCGTGCAGACTGAACCGGAGGACGCGGTCGAGTGCTTAATTGACGTCGATCCGGCGTACGCGGGGCCTCCGCCGGGACCTGGACTTTCGTCGGTGAGCTTTTGTATACCTGACAGCAACGCGGTCCAGGGATTCGGAGTGGTAGCGATCGACAACGGCGGCATACAGGGTCGGGGAGAAATGCTAATGCTGGACTTCACCGATGTGCATCCCGGGTTTCCACCGCATAAGCTGTTCAGCTATCCCGTGCCTTGTGAATTGAATCCCACGAGCTGCGATTCGGTCATGTTCCTGACTATTCGTACGCTCGGTACGCAATTGCAGTTTGCCTTTTTTGCGCCGCAGACTGCGGACTATGTGCTCTACGGCACGGCAGACTTGAATGCCACGTCTCCCCCGCCCACTGCTCCGTGGACGGCAATGGACTCCTTATTCCTTCCTGCCGGTCCCGCAATTCTGTTTGTCGACTTGCCGGCCGATGTCCTGCAAATGTACTCGGTCATTGCCCGCTGTCCATAGGTGTACTTGATTTCGACTTTCGTAGCATGTATATTCGTATAATACCCATTGCCTTTCGGACACACTTAACTATTTGAAATTTAAATGGCTACGGACATTCATAGCCTGCTCGGCGGCGAAGCAGGCGAACTCCTGCAGTACAGCTGCAAAGGCATCCCGAGAACCGAGCTGCATCTCCCGGGACCTGATTTTGTGGATCGGGTTGTCGCACATTCGGACCGTACAAATGGCGTCTTAGTGAGCTTGCAGCGGCTGTTTACATCCGGCAGACTGGCAAGAACCGGATATGTTTCGATTCTGCCAATTGACCAGGGTATTGAGCACAGTGGCGCCGCGTCCTTCGCGCCGAATCCGATCTATTTCGATCCGGCGAAGATCTGTGAGTTGGCGTTGGAAGGTGGCTGCAATGCGGTCGCGTCAACCTTGGGTGTGCTTGGCATGGTAAGCCGGAAGTACGCGCATAAGATCCCTTTCATCGCCAAGTTGAACCACAATGAGCTGCTTTCTTATCCGAATCGTTATGATCAGGTCATGTTCGGGAGCGTGAATCAGGCCTTCGATATGGGAGCTGCAGGAGTTGGAGCAACCATCTATTTCGGATCGGCGGAGAGCACGAGACAAATTCAGGAAGTGCGCGCGATGTTCGAAGTGGCTCATCGCATGGGCATGTTTACCGTGCTGTGGTGTTACTTGCGGAATAGCGCGTTCAAGGTTGGCGATACGGACTACCATGTCAGCGCGGATCTCAGCGGTCAGGCGAATCACCTCGGTGTGACCATCGAGGCGGATATTATTAAGCAGAAACTGCCGGAGAATAACGGCGGCTATAATGCGCTCTCGAATTACGGCAAGACGCACAAGAAGGTGTACGGCGAGTTGGTCCCGGAGCATCCGATCGAGTGGACGCGCTGGCAAGTCGTAAACTGTTACATGGGCAGGGCGGGGCTGATTAATTCCGGCGGTGCATCCGGGAAGAATGATCTGGCCGAGGCAGTGAAGACCGCCGTGATCAATAAGCGCGCGGGCGGAACGGGGCTTATCAGCGGTCGAAAGGCCTTCCAGAAGCCGATGAAAGACGGAGTGCAGTTGTTGAATGCGATTCAGGATGTTTATCTTGATCCGTCAGTGAGTATCGCGTGACCAGGCAGTTTACGGCCGTCGAACCCAAACTTCTCGAGCTGCTCGTCTGCCCTCTCACCAAGGCGAAACTGGTGCGAGTAGGTGACTGGCTTGTATCTACGGATCCGCTGACCCGCAGGAGATACAGGATTGAGGATGACATTCCCAATATGATGGTGAATGATTCGGACGTGCTCAGCGAAGAAGAGTGGAGGGCGATGATGGAGCAGGGTCTGAACGAATAGCCTTGAAGCCTTGCGCGGCCAGCAGAATTGGCGCGGGCGGTCACAAAGTGGCCGCCCGCTCTTTTTGTAACCGGAGTAACTTTTCCATGCTCCGGTCACGAATGCCCGAACGAGTCAGGATCAGGCAGTCATGCGAGTGTAAGTAATTTCAATGGGTTTGAATTCGCGGTCGGTTCCGAGCAAGTCCCAGATTTCGAATGCGCGCTCGTTGTCATTGAGCCAACGATAGACGAGGCGGATGGGCTTATCTCGCTCGCCGGTCATTGGCTCATCCATGACGCCGTGGAAAACCAGGGTATTCCCGCCGTCAGACTCGACACCATAAGAGAATGAGGCGGCCGTTCCCAAAGAATCGCACCAATAGAGAGAATATTTCCCCTTGAAGTTGTCATAGCCGATGAAGCCGAGTCCATCATAGGGTTGGCCCATCATTTCCATTTTCTCATCGAGTTGAATGTAGCGACCCGCATGAATCGAAGTTACCACAGCCTCGCCGGGGCCATGAGTCTTGGCCTCCTCGCCGGGAAACCAGCGGGTATACATGAACTTCTTCCAACGGCCGACGAATTTGTTGAGAGCCTTGTGTTGCCTGCCGGGTGTGCAGGCCTCTTGCCACTTGGCCATGGCCTCATTCATGTCAAATTGCTCTTGGGACATATGTTCTCCGGTTGAGGTGAGGATTCGATTGTGCTCGCCTTAGCTAACTCGCTTTACTGAGCTGCGGAGCGTGAAACGGGTTGAAATTATACGTTCTGCGCGAACTTCGACGGCCGGTCTTGTCGGGGAATGCTTCTGCGCCGAATCCGATGACTTCATCGCCGAAACGGTTCTTGATTTCGTCGCATGTCTTTTCGAGCGCGGTGGGTTCAACCGGCAAATTGAATAACTCCTGCTGAATGAGCGCGGTTCCGGGCACGAGATCGCTGACTCCAATGCCGATCAGCCGTACGGGCCGACCGATTTCCCAGGCTCCATCGAAGAGTTTTCGCGCAACCGGATAAATTTCGAACTCATTCTGAAGATAGCGCTGCAGCTTATGGCTGCGACTGATCGTCTCGAAGCCGTGATAGCGGAGTTTCAGGGTGACGGTTCGACCGAACATCTCCGCTCGACGCATTCTTCGCGATACTCGTTCGCACTGAGTTTGCAGCCGGGCGGCGATATCCGATGCATCGGTTAAATCGCGGCTGAAAGTGGTCTCGTGGCTGACGGACTTTTCATCGTCCGCCTCGTCTTGCGTCACAACAATGTCACTGCCGCGCCCATTGGCCTTGGCATGAAGCTCGTCGCCGAATTTTCCCAGTCTGCGGCGCAAAATGTCCACGGGATAACCGGCCAGTTGACCGACGGTCATGATGCCCATGCCTTCGAGCAAACTTCGAGTGCTCTTCCCCACTCCGTAGAGATCGCCAACCGGAAGATTGCGAAAAGTTTCGGCGACTTTCTCCGGAGGCAGCCAGGTGAATCCGTCGGGTTTGTGCATGCCCGATGCCATTTTCGCAACAAGTTTGTTTACACCGCAACCGATTGTTGCCGTGAGTCCTTCCCGCATACGAATCTCAGATTTGATCCGCAT
>CAZGVT010000189.1:0-6480 GCA_964529255.1 uncultured Alphaproteobacteria bacterium
CGCGATCTTCGAGATATTCGACGATCGCGTAGTGCGCGACATTGAGCTCTTTGGCAACCTGATAGATCTTCTTGAGCTTCTCAGCGCTCACGCAGTGTGACCTCGCTCGTGATCCGCGGTGTCTTTCTCCCTTTCAGTTTCGTCGGCATCATTGGAGACAAGTGTGTTCTCGCGATGCCCGTTTCCGGTCAGCTTCTCGTCCGATGCGGGGGCCGGTTCGGACGCCGGTTCTTCATAGTAAGCGCTCACGACGGAAAGGACCTTTTCCACGGTCTCTTCGCTAAGACCGTCAATCTCCATCAGTTTTTCCGCGCCCGCATCGAGGACGGATTCGGCGGTATCGTAGCCGGCATCGGCCAGCAGTGCTTTGGTGGCATCGTCAAGCTCGGCGATTTCGGCGATGAGCAGCTCTTCGGGCGCCAGATACTCGGACTCCTTGAGCGGCTCGATTTGATAGCCGGTGATCTGGGACGCGAGACGAATATTCTGTCCTTTGCGTCCGATGGCGAATTGAATCTGATCGTCAGGTACGACGACGGTCGCCTGACGGGCTTCTTCATCGACCATCACCAACAACGGAGTGGCGGGAGTCATCGATCTTTTGATATAGATTTCGGGATCGGGACTCCAGTGCACGATGTCAATCTTTTCGTTGTTGAGTTCGCGCACGATGGCCTGGATGCGAATCCCTTTCATTCCGACGCAGGCTCCGACCGGATCGATCCGCTTGTCATGGCTCATGACGGCGATCTTGGTGCGATCTCCCGCCTCGCGGGCGATGGCCTTGATGGCGATGATACTGTCGAAAATCTCCGGCACTTCCAGTTCAAACAAGCGGCGTACGAACATGCCGTCGGCGCGCGAGAGGACGATCTCGGGATCTCGCGTCGTGCGATTGACTTCCTTGATTACCGCGCGCACGGCTTTTCCGCGAATGTACTTTTCGTTGTAGATTTGTTCGGCCTTCGGCAGAACGGCATCATGTCGGTCGAGATTGACGCGGATTTCTCGGCGGTTGATCTGGTGGATTTCTCCGGTCACGACTTCACCGATCCGGGCGGAAAATTCCTGGTAGATATTTTCCTTTTCAATTTCCTTGATCTTCTGAGTCAGATTCTGCCGCGCGGACATGACCAGACGGCGGCCGAAATCATCGACCGGCACGAGCTCGGCATAAGTATCGCCGATGTCCAGATCTTCGTCGATTTTCAGCGCGCGGGAGAGTGGAATCTGTGTGACCGGGTCGGTGACGTCATCGTCGTCGACGACGGTCTTCTCGCAGAAGATTTCGATGTCGCCCTTCTCAAGATTGAAGATCACGTCGAAGTTGTCGGCATTGCCGTACTTCTTTTTGATCATGGCGAGAAACACGGTCTCGATGATCTCCTGGAAGACCTCGCGATCGATATTCTTATCCCGCAGGATTTGGCCAATGGCTTCAACAATCGGAGCGTTCATCGCTTCGACTCCTTTGCCCGCGATTGCTCGCGGGGTTTACGATTAATTTCCGGCAGCACCGTCGCCGAGAGGCAATCCGAGAAGCGGAGTTG
The DNA here is from genome assembly GCA_964529255.1 of uncultured Alphaproteobacteria bacterium. Taxonomy (GTDB): domain Bacteria; phylum Electryoneota; class RPQS01; order RPQS01; family RPQS01; genus CAZVXJ01. The sequence continues at coordinate 1,551 of CAZGVT010000189.1, forward strand.
CCATTTGGTTGCGCCGTCTTCGAGTTCAATCCCGTCATCGAGAATGTCTGTGAGCCGTCCGTGGATTTCCTTGGTACCAATCCCGGAAGGGACTTTCAGTTTGAGCAGCCGTCCGATGTTCTTATTGAACTGCCAGGATTCCCGCAAGGGATAGTCGAGTCCGGGCGAGGTGACTTCGAGCCGGTAGTCATTCGGGAGCAATTTTTTTTCAGCAATCAAGTATTGAGTTTGTCTTGACAATTGGACACAATCATCAATGGACAAACCGCCGATTTTGCGATCGGCGATGATACGGATTTGCAGTCGCGCCCCTATTCCTTTGACTGAAAGATCGAGCAGCTCGATCCCTTCCGACAAAAAGAGCTCGCGCAGCTCTGATTCCAATCGATCCATGAGAGGCGGGGTCCGGCGATGAGTTCACATGATGACAAACAAAAAGTGGGCGGCTGCCCACTTCGCACACAATCAAATATACGGAGATTTTCCCCCAGAAGCAAGTCGCGTCCTTCCGTCTATTATTTTAAGTTTTCCAACTCCTTAATCGCAGCAGGCAGGAAGGTGGATTCGGGGTATTTCGACTTGATTCGGGTCAGCAGTTCTTTCTGCTTATCTACTTGATTTAACTTACCATAGAGCCGAGAACCCTCGAGTAATGCCTGCGCCGCGAATGGGATATGCGCGAAGTCGTTGGCGATTTTCTCGTACAGCTTGGCCGCCTCTTCGGTCTGACCTTTGGCGTCTTTGGTAGCGGCCAGCCCTGCCCAAGCGGCGGCATCGAGGTAATCGTCCGATTTGAAGTCGTCAAGATAGGTCTGAAACTCGCTCTCGGCGGTGGCAAAATCACCCTGTTCGAAGGCAATGCGGCCGAGGAAGTAGTGGGCCTCGCCGGAGGGAGTTCCGCTGTAATCCGAGACGACTTTCTGGAATTGCTGCTTGGCCTGATCGAACTGCCCCATTCCATAGGCCATCTTGGCTTGGCCCATCGTGAAACTCTCCTCCAACTTGCCGCTTTCCATGGACCGGGAGATTAGAATAAAGGCGGCGATCGCGACCACGATGCCACCGATGACACCGTGAACGAGGTTCTTGTGAGTCAGATAGTAGTGCTCAAACTTGTAAGCTAGATCAACGAGCTTATCCTGTTTGAGATCGTGTCGGCTAAGTTTCTTTGATTTTGCGGCGGCGGACTTGGTCATGGTCTTACGAGAATGGAGTGGACTGCGAATCGATCGCGTGGCGGAAAGTTCTTTTGCGGCCTCCTGGTACCCCCGAGAGGACTCGAACCTCCGACGCAGAGTTTAGGAAACTCTCGCTCTATCCATACTGAGCTACGGGGGCGCGTTTCCATAAACTTACAATATACAAGGATTCCTCAATAGTTGCAACTGCCCATATGAACACATGTGTACACTTTAGACATCATCCGGCATCAGCTTCCCCGGATTGAAGATACCAATGGGATCGAGCGCCCGTTTCAGATTTCGCTGGAGGTTGATTTCTGCATCTGTCTGTGCGATGGGAAGATAGCGCCGCTGGACGAAGCCAATGCCGTGCTCTCCCGAGATGGTGCCGCCGAGAAGGACGGTAAGTCTGAAAATCTCTTCGACCGCTTGGGGCAGCTCGTTCTCCCACCTCTCCTGCGGCATGTTCATCTTGAGAATATTGCAGTGAACGTTTCCGTCACCGGCGTGGCCATAGCAGATGACTTTGATTCCCCACTTGTCGCAAATGCGATGGACTCCCTCCACCAGCTCAGGCAGACGGGAGCGGGGAACGACCGTATCCTCCTCTTTGTAAGCGGAGATGGACTTGACGGCTTCGCTGGCGGACCTGCGCATCGCCCAGAGTTCGTCCTGTTGCGCGCGCGTTTGCGCGACGAAGACTTCAACGGCGCCGCTTTCTTCAAGCGCTTCACAGATCGTCATCATTTCCGCTTCGACAACCTCCTCGAAATTGCCGTCCACCTCAATTAACAGCACGGCGGCACGATCGGAGAAACGCACGGGCGAGCCGCGATGGTTTTGAATTGCCAGCAGACAGTCGCGTTCCATGAACTCCATCGCACAGGGCACAATACCCCGTTTCATGACGGCGGGCACTGCGGCGGCGGCGGCGATGAGGTCCTTAAAGGGAGCAACAAGAGTTTTGCGGAACTTCGGCTTGGCGATGAGCTTCAGTGTAATCTCGACGACAATACCGAGCGTACCTTCGCTGCCGACGAAGAGCTGGGTCATATTGTAACCGGTAACGTCCTTGAGCCGCTTGCCGCCGAAGTTCATCAATTCGCCGCCGGTTCCAACGACGCGCAGACCGTATACGTAGTCCTTCGTGACTCCATACTTGAGCGCGCGCGGCCCGCCTGCTCCTTCAGCGATGTTGCCGCCGATGGTACACGAGCCGCGGCTTGCGGGATCGGGCGGGTAAAACAGGAGGCGTTCTTCCACCGCTTCCTGCAGATGCTGGGTAATTACGCCGGGTTCGCAAACAACGAAGAAATTGTGCTCATCAATCTCAAGAATCCGGTTCATGCGATCCAGACTGAGCACAATGCCGCCCTGCGTTGCCAAGGCCCCGCCGGAAAGACCGGTCCCGCCGCCGCGAGTCACGATCGGCACTCTTTCACGCTCTGCGAGCCTCACAACTCCCTGAATTTCGGCGATCGAATTGGGTCGCACGACGACATCGGGAGCGAATCTCAGATCTTCGGTTTCATCGTGCTCATACTTGCCGAACTCGTCGTTGCCGGAAAGCAGAGTGTAACGCTCGCCGATGATGTTTGCGAGCATGTCGTGGAGCCGAGTTTGACTCACTTGTGCCTCAGCGGATGCGAAAGTCACGGTAGTTGCCCGAAGGAACTTGCGGCGTTGACAGCACAGAGTCCACTCGCGATGCGGGAGGTCCCTGGCGGCAGGCTTCGACTAGTTGATCGAGCTGATCCTGAGTTCCCTGGGCAAATGCCTCAACGTTGCCGTCGTCCAAATTTGTGACCCAGCCAGAAAGGCCCAACCGTGTAGCCGTATCGACAACAAAATATCGAAAGCCGACACCTTGCACACGGCCGGAAACGAGAATCAAAGCGGCGACGAGTTCACTCACGGCGTTACGGCACGCACCTCGTAAAATCGTTGAGTCGCCGTGGCGCCGCCGATATCCACGTAACTATTGGTCAGGCTGCTGCCGATGAACGTCAGGTCGGAGTAATCGGCGAGCGCTCCCCGGTAGACATTGTAGTGATCGATCACCACCGGATTGTTGTTAATGTCCTGTGTGATCTCCGACCAATTAAGATCAACGTTGTTGCCGGAGATGTGAATGGTCAAGTCATCGATGCTCCGCGGCGCGGCGGGAACCGTGAACACCGCCTGAAAGACGATCGGTGCATTCACTCCCGCTGCCGGGAAGAAGCCGGTGTTGAAGAAACCGGAATTGTCCACGGCCTCGAGATAATAGCGGATGATCGTTGTGGAAGTGATTCCCGGAATCGTGAAATGATACACATCGCCGTCATTGCCATCCGAGGGCGCTTCTTCCCACGCGCCGCCACCAAACTTGTAATGGATTGAGGAGAAGAGCACTCCGTTGTCGTCGGTGATCGTTGCGTCCACCGGGTAGGGGCCGTTGAAGTTTGTCGGCGAGGGCCAGATCGTTACGTTTGAGAAAGCGGGTGGGACGTTGTCATTGATCCAATTGAACGAATAGAAGTTCGTCGGTGCGTTGGCGGGACTGGTGCCGACATTGTGATTGACCGAGGCGTCCTTCGCCCAGATGTAATAGCGCACGTTGCGCGGCGGTGAACCGCCCGGCGAAGGAATGCCGAACTCATATTGCGAGCCGTTGACCATCGTCGGCAGCGCGCTTACCCACGGCCCGTTGGCGATGGAGTAGAAGATCTTGGCGGAATCCACACCGCTGGAGTCGGTAATGGTCGCATCGACGGTGTAGGGGCCGGGATTGGGCGTATCGGAAAGCTGCGTGACGTTAGTAATGGACGGCGGAATCAAGTCGCCGCCGAGATTGCTCTCGTAGAGGCGGTAGAACCCGGAAGCTTGAGTATAAAACCAGTTGGGTTCATGATTGTTGGATTGGATGGTAACGACACTGCCGATATCGGGAACAATCCATTCATACATTCGATACTCTTCATTCAGGAGCGGTTCGCCAAGGAACTCCGCATAATCGCGCCAATAGGTTCGCATGACGAGACAGGGGAGCGGCCCGCCGAAGGGAGTCGTGACCGTTCCCCATCCGCAGATCGAGTCCGTTCGCGTGGATGTTGCAAGAATCCCGAAGCCGATGTCCCACGTAAAAACGGAATTCCACGTGGTACCGAGAGTCATCGGGTAGCGGTAGATATTCCATTCGGGTGCGAGAAAATCATAAATGGTTCCCGCTTGCTCGAGGCCGCGAGCATAGGTCCCGCCGGCGGTCTCGTCCTCGTAGAGCCATTGTGAATTTCCGCCCTGAGTTTGATATTCGGTATAACTTGAGTTCGCGGGCGCGGGTCCGGGAGCTTCCGCAACCGTACGAATCTCGGACGTGGCGGTTGAATTCGTGGGTCCCGTGGAGAAATCCCAGTGTATCCCGTGGCCGTAGGGATTCAGGCCGAAGATGTCAACGGGAACCGTTGCGGAGGTGTTGTGATAATACCAGTAGTTGCCGATCTGATCGGCACCATAAGGCCAGTTCGTCGCGTCGATGGTAACCTGCGCGAAGAGCTTAGATGTCAGAATAATCGGCAGCAGGCAGATCAGAAACCGTCTCGCGAATTTCATGTTACTCTCCTGTTGAAGACACATCCGGCCGTGATATATCGCATGGGTGAATGATGACGATCAGGGCTTCAGTCGCGACATCATGCGCGGGAATGGAATCGTCTCGCGCACGTGAGGTAAGTTGCAAACCCACGCCACGGTGCGCTCGAGCCCGAGTC
>CAZGVT010000190.1:0-649 GCA_964529255.1 uncultured Alphaproteobacteria bacterium
ATGCACGACCGGCGATCAACGATCCGAACGGCAGAGTATCCGAAAGCAGCGGCTGCTGGTGAAGCAGCCCGCCGTCCGGACCATATTGCCAGGCGCTCAATTGAAATACCGTCTCATCTCCGCGAACTTCCGAACTGTAAGCTGCCAGCACTACCGTGTCACCGTACGATGAACTGTGAGCCACGTCGGGAATATCCACCCACACATCGTGCAGCACGTCGCCGCCGTGGGTCATCCAGATCAAACGCTCTTCCCGCGTATCGGCATGCGTATAAGCCATGAACATGCCGTTGGCCAGCTCAACGAAAGTCGGATACACCACGCGCGTTCCATTCACCGAATCTACCGTCTGCCCCTCCGGGGTGACAATGTAGATGTCTGCGGTGGCTACTCAAGCATGAAAGATAAACTGCGCCTCGCCGCCGTCCGCATGGGGCAGCACCTCCACCTCAGGCGGACAGACTATGCCCATGTGCCCCGGATCGACGACTTGAAAATAGCGCGTCTCGCCCATCGGGGTGCCGGCCGGACTCACCGCCCGACCCGCACCGGCAATCCGCGTCTCCGACGTCCCCGCCCACGCGCAAAACAGATTCCCGTCTTCCCGCGCGACGAACCACGGATAGAAGTAACTCAAGTCCACTCCGTC
>CAZGVT010000190.1:659-6459 GCA_964529255.1 uncultured Alphaproteobacteria bacterium
GCGAGGGGCAATAGAGCCAGTAGAATCGCCAAAATCATAAAGCGCTCCGTTATCTGATTAACTGAAGCTTGTTTGCTGCAGTTTGTCCGGCTGCCTGAACTACCAAGAAATAGGTCCCACTTGCTTGCCCTTGCGCACTCCATGGAATCGTGTGAAAGCCCGGCGACAAGTTCGTTGACAACACCACACCCAAAGATCGCCCGAGAACATCGTGTACTGTAACAAGCACAGGTCCCGCTTCTGATAGGCTGAACTGAATTGTAGTTCGCGCGTTGAACGGATTCGGATACACTTGCACGTGGAACGATTGCACGATGGGCCTGCTCATCCATGAGTTCGACAGGATGCGGTCGAGCGGTACACCCATCACATATACTCCGGATTCCGCATCCACCCCATGCGACACATCGTACATGATGTATGCGGTCTCTTCATGAATCAGAAGATGCAGCGACCTTATGCTGACGGAGCCCATTTGTATCCTGTATCCGGGGACCTCAAGCTGACCCAATTCACTGAATGGTCTCAGCACGAGTTCCGGTGAGCCCTCCGCCCCTTCGATGCAGCCCAGTATTCTTGCGCCATTCCTAACACCGCAGAGCGTCCACAATGCGTAGTTATGCGGCGACTGGTCAAACTGCAGGCTGAACGGCGCGTATGCCGTGATGTCGCTCGGTTTCAATTCCATCAAGCGCCCTTGATAGCGGCTTCCGCTTGTGTCGGTCACTCCCGCCAGGGAAACTGCGATCAGCTCGCCGCCGGCATCCGCAACATCTCCGTGAACGAACATCAAATCGGATTGCGACGGTAGCGTAAATTCGACCGTATCCTTGGCGATCCGGCGACCGGCGAAATCGTATCCGCCCACGTAAGCTCTGGTTCTCACTCCTCCGCCCCAGGCTGGACTCCAAATCATTCCTCCAAGGCGGACTGTATCTTCAAGAACCGCACAATCGTAAGTCGGATAGAGCGTGTCCACGGACACCGCGATCGGATCGCCCGTTTCCGTAAAGCTCGTCAATACGTGGACAGGTTGGTATTCCTCGTATTCGTGGCCGCTTACCATTACTCCACCTGGAGTTGGTATCACCTGAATGTAGTTGCAGCTATCCGTGACGACGCTGTCCAGTGTCTGGCCCTCCGGGGAGACAAAGGACAATGCAAAGCCCGACAGTCAGGCATGGCCGTATTGCCTGACCTCGCCTCCGGACGCAAGCGGTTGCACGTTGACGTACAGGAAGCAACGGGAGAACGTTGAGTCCGGTGCAGACTCCGCGTAGACGTTGATGCCACCCAAGAACTCGCCGCCCACGGACATGATTCTCCCGCTTGCACGCTGACGCTCAGGTGACTCCGAACTCCAAATGCACATGATGTTCCCCTGCGAGTCAAGTCCAAGTTGAGTGCTGTGGTATGCACTATCCACTCCGTCGTCCAACCGCACAGGATCAAACTCGTATTGCGCGAAGGCTGCGAGGGGCAGGCACAACAAGAAGATCCACTTCACCTTACGCCTCCTTATGATTGAGCGGAAGCGGCGGCATTGTCCTGCGCCGATTCCGCATCTGTTTTCGTAAGCAGCGCCCGCACGTCCGCCCGCATACTCTCCACTTCCTGCACGAGTTGCTGCAACTGCCGCAACGTCTCATTCAACGCGCGCATGCTCGCAGTCAACGCGTTCTTGTACAGCCCTTTCTCCACTTCGAGCTGCCTGCTGCGCCGGATGAGTTCATTCTCCTCTTCCGCAAACAAATCCCCCACCAGCGGCAGCGATCTCCTCGCCCGGTAGATCGCCCCCTGAACTTTTTTCGGCGTCGACTTTCGCGCCATGAATCACCTCCTCCGATTTACACCCGGACACGCAAACAAAAGACTGAAGACAATTCTATGAGGTGAATGCGGTTCCGGTGACGTGTCTGTCGCCTGTGTGTCTGTGGGTTTGCGCGTCCCTGTGTTCTACTCACTTCCACTTGCTTAGTGCTTCAAAGTAACTGCGAATCAAACTCTCAAAATCGGGAGTGTACTTCGCGTCCAACGCGCGCAGCATGTCCTCCCGCAATTGATCCTTCCCCGGCTTGTCGGGCAACTCCTGCGGCGACATTCTGACAATGTCCGTGCCCGTATGCGACTGGCGCTTGGGGGAAAACTCGCGCTCGCGGTTCGCCCGCTGGTAATCGAGCAGGCGCGATTCGATATGCTCCTGCTTCTCCAGCGTCCGCTGCGTGACATTCTGATCCCGCAAATCCTGCGCGACCTCTTCCATCTCTTTCGCGATATCGTCTAACTTGCCAAGGCTCTGCTGCGAGGCTTTGGCCTCTTCGGCGAGTTGCCGCGCACTTTTTGCCAATCCTTCCTGCTCCACCGCCAGCCGCTGCATCGAGGCCTGCTCGCCCATACCCAGACTGCCCGGATTCCGCTGACCATCCTGCATCAGCTCCCGCGTGCCCATGTTCAACTTCTGCTGCTGCCCGGCCATCTCGCCCGCGTTATTGCAGTTCGAATTCGGATTGGGCTTGTTGCACGAACTCTTGCAGCTCGAACAGGCATTCTGATTCTCCTTGAGCGCATTGTTCAGCGCGGACATCGCCTGCTTGCGGAAATGCGAAGCCGTGCGTTGATCCCGCTCCGCCGCCGAGCGCGCCGCCTGCTGCATCTGCGCCTGCGCCTCGCTCATCGCCGCCAGCAACTTCGGCGAGGCGTGCATGGATTCGCGCGCAAGTTGCTTCATGTCGTCGTTGACTCGCGACAGCGCTTCCCGCAAATTCTCCTGCTCTTCCGCCACCTGTGCCGCCTGCGGGCTTCCAGCCTCCAGATTCTCCGACTCCTTCCACAGGGCTTCCTGCCGCATCGAGAGATCGAGCAACTGGTCGCGGGCTTTCTCCAGCGCCGCCAGTGCCTCCTGATCTTCGCTCTGATTCATCTCATTCTTGATATTCTGCAGTTGATTGGCCATCTCCGCCATTTTCCGGCGGTGATTCTTGCCCTTCTTCTTGCAGGAGGAGTTGTTGCACATCTTCAGCTCATCCGAGTTCTCCTTCATCTGCTCGCTAAGCTGCTCCTTCTCCGCCGCCTTCTGCATCTGATCCATCTTGTCGGCGGCCTTCATCTCCTTCTCTTTCATCTCCTGAGCGAGCTTCTGAAGCTCCTTCTCCACGGCTTTCATCTCTTCCGCCAGCTTCTTCTGCTGCTCGGACATCTTCTGCGAAGTCTCCGGAGTGTTCTTCTCCATTTGCTCGTTGAGCTGCTCCTGCTGACGGCCCATTTCATCGAGACGGCGAGTCAGCTCGTCCATTTTCTTCTCGACTTTGAGCTGCTCCAGCATATTGAGCGTCTGGTCGAGCATCTGCTCGAACAGATCCTGATTCTTCTGCATATTTTCCATGGCCCGGCGCATCTCTTCTTCCGTCGGCTGCTTCATCGCCTCGGCCATCTTCTTCAGCGCCTCGCGCATTTCCGGTGTCAGCACGTCGCGCACCATTTCCTGGATCTTCTGAATCTTGTCCATCACCTCCGGAGAGAACATCGCCCGCTGCTCCATCTGTTCCGCGGCCTTCTCCATCGCCTCGGAAATCTGATTCAACATCTCATTCATCTGCGATTGCCGCTGCATGAGCTGTTCGAGTTCCTGTTTGCGCTCCCAGCTCATCTCCGGATTCGACTTGAACTCTTCTACCGCTTCATCCACTTTCTCCCGCAATTCCTTCGACTCCTTGAGAATATCTTCCAGCGAGACCTGCTGCATCTCCGCCTGTTTCTCCTGTTCGTCGAAGATCTCCGCCATGCTCGGGAAGCGCAGAACGCGCGTTTCGCTGCGCGCGCGCTTCGGACCGCTGATCCGGTCGTTATCCCACACTTCTGCGAAGAACATCACCTGATCCTCCGGCAGCAGATCCAGCGGAGTCATGTCCCAAACATATTCCGCAACGGCTTTCCCGGGCTCAGGCTGATCGTACTCCAGGGCCCTGGTCTGATAATTCGATTCGTCCTCCCGCGACTCCGGGGCGTCAAAGGTCGACGTCCGATAGTAGCGGAGATTCAGCCGCGTAAATCCGAAATCATCGAGCGCTTCCGTCACCACCGCAACTTTCACATTCGCCGCAATATCGATATCCTGCGACGGTTGCTTGATACTGATCATCGGTGATTCGTCCTTACGCGCCGTGATGCGGTACAAAATCGGATCCCGATTCTCCAGCCCCTCATTATCGACTAACCGAATCCGGTAGTAGCCGCTCTCTTTGACTTCAAACTCCCCGATCGCCCGCGATCCTTCCACCGTCAATTGGAGACTCCCCTCCGCTTTAGCTGGAGGGCTGGGGGGGGTCTCTGCTTTTGGATTTTCATCCTCCGGCTTCGTGAACTCAATCCTCGCCGTTTTCAGACTCTTCGTCGCGGCAAGCTGCAGCTTCACCTTCGTTCCCACGACCGCGGCCACGTCACCCACATTCTCCTCCAGCACCTGCTCTTCCAACCCCGTATAGGCAGGCGGTTGCACGCGCAACGAGAGAAACTTCACCGTCGGCAACTCCTTGACCGATACCTTGTATTTCTCGCTCGTTACGTCACCCGCCCGCGCCCAATACGTAAACGGCGCCGTTATCCCCCGATAGACATAGCTCACTTTCCCCCCTGCTTGCGGGGGAGTTAGGGGGGGGGCGGAGACGGTTTTCTCCCCCGTGCTTGCGGGGAGGCTCGGGGGGGTGCGTGCGTTTGTTTTCAGCGCCACCGGCTCGCTGGCCGACTTCCCCGATTCGATCCGCTCCAGAATCACTTCTTCCGGAGCGTCACCGACCACGTAAATCTCCACCATCAGCGAATCGCCGCGCACGAGTTCCACTTCTCCCGGCTTGAGCGACAGCGTGAAGGCTGCCGGAGGCGCGAACTCTTCGCCCGGTTTCAGCACTCGTTCGCCCGCAGAAAGAAGCGAATTCCCCGCCACGAGCAGAAAGAGCACGGTCACTCCCACCGAACCGAGTGCCAATTTCTGGCCGAACTTCACCGGTTTCCGGTCGGGAAGTTCCTTCGGATTGATCGGTTGCAGCTCCTCGGCAACATCTCTTCCCGCCGCGAGAATCATGTCCGTCGAGTAGCCTTCGCGGTTTGCCCCCTCCACCTTGTCAAGCAATTGCAGAGCATTTAACACGCGATCTTTCACATGCGGCAGCCGCTCGGCATATTCACCCGCCAACTGCTGGTGACTCGGCGCGAACACTGTGTACTTCAGCAGCGGCCATACGATCCCCAGTCCGAGCGCTGCCAGGGCGGAGACAATCCAGCTCCCCAATAAAATGGCACGCAGTGTCCCGGAAAAATGCCCCACCGCTTCCAATATCATTATCACAAGAGTGAATGACAGAAATCCCGCGACGGCAAATAACGCCCCCGCGTGCATGCGATTGGCCATCACTGCCCGCCGCAGCCCCGTCATCCAGTTGCTGATCGTGCTCAATACCTCTCTTGCACCCATGTCACGCTCCTATTATGTCGTCTCTCCCCACACTTTGCGGGGTATTGCCTTCTTGATCTCCCCCCACATCTTGTGGGGGGACCAAGGGGGGAATTCCCAAAATCCCAAAGTTCATCCGCATTCGTTTACCCCGTAGGGGACGATTGCATCGCTCGCCGCACTGCGAATTCGCCGTGGTGGGTTGGCACAACGTGCCGCTTCGCATTCCAATCTGGTTTCCGCCGAGCGGGGTTAAGCACTCACCCCTTGCCGACACCCGACACACTCCTTCGTGCGCAACCCCGCCGGAACGTCAATCACGTGGAGACCCGACCTCGTGAGGTTCCGGAGGTT
>CAZGVT010000191.1:0-6426 GCA_964529255.1 uncultured Alphaproteobacteria bacterium
TCAGCACGCCTTCCCGATTCAAGTGAATCGATCCGGCATTCGTACCTCCAAAAACCGGCATCTTGACCTGATACGGCACTCTGATCCGATCCGCACAGGAGATCATGAAGTCCGCCATCCGGCGCGGCACAATGATGCTCGAGTCAATCACTGTGATGACCGGCCCTTTTCGCTGCGCGCAAGGGCGCCGGTCCACCGGCACACCGGGAAAATCGGATCCAATCGTACCCTCCAGCGCGATGGCGACATCCGGATTGATTGCAAACGCGGCGACTTTCGCTCCTCGCAAACCGACTTCTTCCGAGGTCGCAAAATTCGCGCAGACAGTCAGACGTGTCTTGATCTTTCCTTCAGCGAGAGATTTGAGCAGATAGATCAATAGCAGGCAACCCACACGATCGTCGAAAGCCTTCCCCATGACGTGATCCGGTGTCAGTTGCATGAACGGATATTCCAGCACTCCCGGATCGCCAATCGCCGCTCCCATTTTCGCTGCATCTTCCGCCGATTCGGCTCCGATATCCACGAAGTAATCCTCGGCTTTCAGAGCTTTTCCGCGCGCTTCATCCGTGAGCACGTGCGGCGCCGCCATGCCGATGACTCCGTGATAGAAATTGCCGCTTCGGGATCTGAACTTCACCCGGTGCGACGGAAAAATCCGGTCGTCCCAGCCGCCGATCTTCGCAAACTTGAGAAATCCGTTCTCGTCGATATGCCGCACCATCACTCCGATCTCATCGGTGTGCGCGTCCAGCATCAGTCGCTTCGCACTCGTACCCTTGCGAATTGCAATCAAGTTTCCGATCGCGTCTTCACGAATCTCATCGACAAACGGATCGATAAGCGATCGGATATACGACCGAACATCATCCTCGTAGCCGGAGGGTCCAAAAGCCTCGCTCAATTGCTTGAGCGCGTCCATAGGTTTGGGAAATGCTTGTTTCGCCATGTGAAGTCTATTTCCTGAAAGATGTCATCGCCTGATTCCAACGTGCGCGGAGCACTACGTTTTCCGCCGCGGAAAATCGGGACGAAAGTTTGCCGAATTCCTTTTCGCTCATCACTTGAGCGGATGCCACCAGAGCGGCGCCTTGGACTCGTGGATCAGGATGCTCAATGTACCGCTTTACCGTCGGAGCGAGCAGCTTCACATCTCCTTTCAGTTTGTCATCTCCTTTCCAGCGCTCCGCAAGAAGGCCGCAGGCCATAAGTAAAGACTCCAGCCGCTCAATTTCACGCAATGAAAACTCCTGCTCAAGTCGCAGCAGCACGCGCTTGTCCTGTTGGGCGATTGCAAAAACGGCCGCGCTGCGCACCGTGTACGCGGTGTCCATGATCCCCGCAAGCATCGATTCGTAGCCGCGAATGTCCTGCAGTTTTCCCAGCGCGGATACGGCGGCAATGCGTTCCCGCTCGCTTTGGCTGCTCGCAAATGGCACGATGCTCATCGTTACTGAAGTATCTCCGAGGTCTCCAAGTGCCGTGAGTATCCCGGGGAACAAACGTGCATAGGTTGGATCCGCGAGTTTCGCCACAAGCGTTGCCGCTCCCGGCTTGTATTTCATCTCGCTGTAAATTGAGATTGCATTGCGTCGTTCCCAACGCCCGGACGAATTCAGCGCGGCAAGCAGATATGGAGCGGCGCTGTCCGGAAACGCCTTGAAGAGTTCGGTGATTGCGCGACGCTCGAGGGACTCGAAGGTGCCCAGCTTATTCTCCCCCACCCATTTCACTGCGGTCGGTCCTTTTGCTTCAAGTGCCAACCGCGCGCGCTTCACTTTCTCGCGATTATCCGTCACTTCCCACAGCGACGCTTCGCGGAAGAGGTCGGGAATCGGACGCAGCGTGTCCGCAGGGTTCAGTATGACTTCGGGTTGCGCCTCGCGAGGGGTTGTCGAGTCGCGCGGCACGTCATAGGCATATCCGAAAACCCCTTGAGTCCAATAGCTCGAATCACCGCCGATGCCACTGTACACATCGTGACCCTCGCCATCTGCGAAGACGCCGAGATTACCAAAACTTCGCGCCGGCCGCACATTTGCCGGACCGGATCCCTTGTCATTGGTCGCATACAAGTCGTTGCCGGTTCCGTCGATGCACAATGCCGCGCTATTCGTGATCGCCATTCCCTGACCACCGGAGATCGTATATTGGTCGTCTCCCGTGCCATCGTACATGAAGCCCACCGCAAGATCGTGAGCCGCACCCTGACCGGGTCCGAATCGCGATCCATAGCGGTCGTCCCCGGAGCGATCAACGAGCACTCCGGCGGCGAGATGTATGCCCGCACCCTGGCAGTATTGCGTGGTGTTGTACGCATCGTTTCCGGAGTCGTCAATCAGCGCACCGAGACTGTACCAATAACCGACGCCCTGCGCGTAAATCTCCGCGTCGTAGAAGTCATTGCCGCCATGATCCAGCAACAAGCCGAATCCTCCACCGCCAAGCGGACGCGCGCCGATCGCGAAGCCCTGCGCCATCGACCGATAATCTTCCGGGCGGAGCGGGGCGTGAGTCACCGCGCCACCCGCGCGGTAAACATCGTTGCCACCGAGGTCGTTCAACACACCGAAGCCAAATGTGGAGGCGAAGCCTTGTCCGTACTGGTCGATATCATAGAGATCACGGCCGCCTCCGTCGACGAGCGCTGCAATTCCGCAAATCGCCGCCGCCTGCGAGCACATCCCTGCGCGGTAAGTATCATTACCTCCGCCATCGTACAGCAATGCCATGCCGCAAACCGTCGACGCCTGCGAAAACGCCGACGCAGCATACACATCATCTCCCGAAAGGTCGCCGAGGATTGACAAGCCGAGAATTGAGCTTGACTGATCGCACAGTTGCCGTGACAGGTAAGTGTCGTTGCCTTTCAAGTCGAGAATCGCCGAGACCGGCCTTCCGAGTGGGCCAACGGCCGAAGCAACTCGTGACAGGTAGCGATCATCGCCACCAAGATCGATGATCACCGAAAAGTCGCCGCTGTAAGTATTCGGGCCGGGACCGCCGATCACCATTTTGCCGTAAGGAGTGTCACGAGATTCCACGACGAGACCCTCGACTCCCGGTGCTGATCCGGTCTTGAAGGGACTCGGCATGGCAGACCAGCGTTCGGCTGCGATAGCCATTCCCTTGGCGAGTGCATAGGATGCAGCAACGAGCGCATGGCGATTGACGCGCGGGAGAATCGACAATAAACTATCGGAGTTAAACGCAATTGACGTGTCGACAGGAGTGCCGAACGCGCGCTGGATACAGCCTTTCAAGGTGTCATCGGCGAGCACATCCTCGTCCTCGAACCAAAGCGGAGCAGCCATGACCATCGCTTCCTGTTCTGCGGCAGTGAGCGCCTGAAAGGCCTGCGCCCGATAAGCCGAAGCGAGAGCAAACGCGCTGAGCAGAGGTTCAAACGCGTCTATTTGAGTTGGACGCGCCGCGTTAAGCTGATTGGTTATGTCCTGAAGTACGGCTTCGGGCAAACCGCTCTGCAGGTAGGCGGCGATTTCGTTTATCGATTCCGCATCGCTAATGCTGTTCGGGCACGCGTCGGCCATCGCTTGGGATAGTTCGTAGGCGCGGATCGGGCTGGTCAGCGCTTCGCGAATCGTCGGAAGCAGGAAGGTATCATCCTCCATCCAAGCGCGGTCCGACATGAACGCTTCGCGATTCAGGCCAACTTGAAAAAGTGCGGAATCCAATTCGGACAATTGCGCGGGGTCGGCCATAGCTCGCCCTCTCACCGCCGCGATTACGCACGCCAATAGGACAACTCCGTACACGAAATTTCCGGCCACTTTCAATCTCATCTTGGTCTCCTGCGGGATACATCAACAATCAACAGTGACAGACCCGACCGTTGCGTGACGGTGACGGTCGATTCTGTTACCACATTGGAAAGACTATGAAATCCACCGGGTTCCAGAGTCACGTTGCGCAGCGGCCAGCGCACACCGCTCAATCGGCAGCCGCGAGTTCTCGTTACCGGAATCCAGGAAACAGTCTGAGCCACGCGCAGCGCAAAATCTCGTGAGACAGTTCCGTTAAGTACCGTTACGGTCGCCTGCCCTGTATGAATAGTCAGATCGAGGTCGGGGAATTCTTGTGTGGCAGAAAGAGCGGACAAGAGATGGTCGAGGCGGGTGCCGCAAACGCCGCAAACAACTACGGACTTTGCTCCGATCTCGCGGCAGTATGCCAGCCCCTTCTGAAAGTCGGATGACTCTTGAGTGGATATGCGCAAGATCCGCGCCTTCCTCCCTCGGGCCCAGCTCAGAGCATCCGTATCGGCAGAATCGAGATCTCCGATAACGACCTGCGGAGCGATGTCCAACTTCTTGAGCTGATTCACTCCGCCGTCGAGAGCAACAATTCTTTGCGATGCTGACACGAGCCTTCGCATCGGCCGGCGACTCAACGGTTCTCCGTTCCCCACCAGCAGCACGTCCGCCGATCCGCGACCTCTCATTTGCGACAGCCGGTAAAAGAGAGCGCCGCGCGGAGAAAGCACTTCCGCGCGGCGGACCCAAAGTGAACCCCACAACTCACGCGTACAGCCCGCGCAATTCCGAGGCGCGTGATACCCGCTGAATTCCGGTCATGAACGCCGCGACTCGCATGCTGGCCTTGTACTTCACCGCCATCTCATAGACATCATCAAAGGCCTTAACGATGATGCGCTCGAGTTCCGCGTTCACGCGGTCTTCCGGCCAGTAATATCCGTAATTGTTCTGAACCCACTCGAAGTAGCTGACAATCACACCGCCGGCATTGCATAGCACATCGGGAATGATGAACATCTTCTTCTTGTTCAAAATCTGGTCCGCTGCATGTTGAATCGGTCCGTTGGCGCCTTCGGCTATGTAACGGGCGTTGATTCGATTCGCGTTCGCCGTCGTAATCTGAAGCTCGAGTGCACACGGCGCCAGGATATCCACCTTGATTTCGAGTAAGTCTGTTGGCTGTTTCATGCGCTTGGCAAGACCGGTCTTCTCGAATCCGTTGAGGCCCTTGTACTGATTGACATACTTCAGCGCCTCGTATACATCAATGCCATTCGGATTGTGGAAGGCGCCGTAGACATCCGAAATCGCCAGTACGATACAGCCGTCGTCCTGCAACAATCGCGCTGCATTCGAGCCGACGTTGCCGAATCCCTGTACGGACACCGTCATCCCCTTGAGCGATTCGCCGTTCACCATCGCAGCGCGGCGCATCGTGAAGAGCAGACCCCGCGCCGTGGCCTCGACGCGCCCCTGGCTGCCGCCGATTTCAAGAGGCTTGCCGGTCACGACGGCGGGAGTATACTCGCGAGCGTGCATGGAGTAGGTATCCATGAACCAGGCCATGACCTGCGGATTCGTATTGACGTCGGGGGCCGGGACGTCCCGGTGGGACCCGAACAAGTCGTGCATTTCCGCAAAGTAACGCCGTGAAAGCCGCTCAAGCTCGTTGCTACTCAGCTTACTCGGATCGACGATGACCCCCCCCTTGCCTCCGCCCATCGGGATGTCAGCGACAGCGCACTTGTAGGTCATCCAAAACGCCAGCGCTTGTACTTCGTCGAGGCTCACTTGAGGATGAAACCTGACTCCGCCTTTGGCCGGTCCGCGAGCGATGTTGTGCTGCACTCTGAAGCCCTTGAATATCTGGATGGAACCGTCATCCATGCGAATCGGAAGGTTAACTTCCACCAGTTTGCGGGGCAACTTTATCATCGCAATCTGGTTATCAGAAAGGTTCAACATCCGTGCCGCCTCGTCAAATTGCGCCATCGCGTTGTCGAAGGCCGAGACGGGCTGATACAAACCCTCAGGGTGATACGTGAGATAGTCCGCCGGCACCGGGCGCTTGCCCTTCGAGCCTGAACGGCCGGCGGTCTGATTCGATTTCCTCTTCTCGGTTGACTTCATCTAAAGCCCTTATGATGTCCTTTTGCCCGGAGCGTACCGGTTTTCGCTGTCCTCTGATCTCGAAATGGCAGGAAAGATAGCGCAAATTCTCCTTTTTTGCAAGCATCGCTGATCCGCACTTCAACTCCCTCTGCTGAGCGCAGCGACCGTCGCCATCGCTGAAAAACTACGGGGCATGGACTCACCGATTCTAAACCGCGGAATACCGGATTGCTGACGTTCCACCTGGCATCCGTCCTGGCCAGTTCGTGGAAGACATTGGCGCACATGTTACGGTCAACCCCGTCAGCCGGGGGCCCCAAGTGTGGCCTTCGCGGACTGGAATTATCAGCCGTAACACCTTGAAAAGAGGAGGTTCGCACTTGACTTTTCGCTGTTTTTTTTGCATTTTAGAAGGCACGGAACAGCAAAGGTCGTATTGCAGGGGGTTCGTCAGCTAACCCTTTGTTTTTTACTTTGCTTGTGCTTTTTTTCACATATGTATGCACGCAGCAGATCTGCGAGGTCAGGCCTCTTCGAC
>CAZGVT010000192.1:0-6423 GCA_964529255.1 uncultured Alphaproteobacteria bacterium
CGAAATCCGTCTATCTCATGGGCATCGGCGGGATCGGCATGGTGAATGTCGCGGCGATTCTTCGCGGGGCCGGTTACACAGTGCTCGGCTCTGATGAGAGTGTTTACGAGCCGGCCGCAACGCTGCTCAGGAATTTGGGAATCGAGCCTTGTTCTCCGTACGCTGCGGAGAATCTACCCGACAGCCACACACCGCTGATCGTTGGAAATGTTCACTCGCGAGGGCATGTAGAGGTTGAAGCCGCATTGAGCAGGGGTGACCAACTCTATTCGTTTCCCGAGTTTCTCGTAAGGCATGCAATCGCCGGCCGGCATCGCATCGTCGTTGCGGGAACGCACGGCAAGAGCACCACGACGTCGCTCGTTGCGCACTTGCTGACATCCATCGGACGGGATCCCGGATATCTTATCGGTGCGATGCCCATCGATCTGCCCTGCGGCGGGAGCTTTGGCAAGCCGCCGTATTTCGTCATCGAAGGTGATGAGTACGACAGCGCGTTCTTCGATAAGCGATCCAAATTCCTTCACTACTTTCCGCGAACACTCGTGCTAGGCCCCATCGAGTTCGATCACGCGGACATCTTCGCGAATCTCGAAGAAGTCCTGACCTCATTTCGCAGACTCGTGCGCCTGCTTCCCAGGGAGGGAATGATTATCTATGATGCCGATGCTCCGCACACTCGCGAATTGATTTCAGGCGCTCCCTGCCGCACAATTGCGGTGGGCTGCAACAGCGGAGTCGACTGGCAGTTGAATGACTCCGCGGATGCCCTTTCTTTTCGCAACATGGAAGGTGAGACAATTGAATGGCAGTTTCGAATGCCCGGAGTGCACAATCGCAAGAACGCGCTGATGGCCATTGCGGCGGTTTGTGCGCTGAATGAGGACGTGCGCGAGTTGCATGCGGGCATCCATTCGTTTCGTGGACTCAAGCGGAGATTCGAGCGCCTTTTTGCCCACGACGGCCTTACGGTGTATGACGATTTTGCTCACCATCCGACCGCAATCAGCGCAACTTTGAGGGCGCTGCGTCAATCGCACCCGCAGGCGCGCATCATCGCAGTACTCGAGCCACGTTCGAACACGATGGTCCGCAACGTTTTTCAGCGGGAACTTTCAGCCGCCCTCGCACTCGCCGATCATGTAATTTTCGGCGAAATCTACCGGGCCGAGAAAATTCCACCGAATCAGCGACTTGATTTTGACCGGGTCGCCGCCGAAGTTCAGGCGAAAGGCACAACGGTGGTTCATGCTGCAAATTCCGAAATTCCCGAGCTTCTGTTGACGATGCGCGAGGCTCAACCCGCGGTGATAATCTTCATGAGCAACGGATCGTTCTCCGGCGTTCCCCGGAGATTTGTAAGCCTGCTGGAACACCCGGCTGCAGTGTGAGCATTCGCCGATTCCATTGCATGCTGTTTTCCGTCTGCCGTGGTTTGAATTCTGACATTGGATGTTTGCCGTTTGAGATCTGTCGCTTGAAGTTTGACCTGTGCAGTTTGAATTTTGTAGTTTGAGGTTTGTCGTCCCCTTGGGGACGGATGGGGCACTGGTGGCCCTCACGGTCTTCAAAACCGCTCGCGTCCGCCTAACTGCGGATGGCTGGGTTCGATTCCCAGACGTTCCCGCCACATTTTGAGCCAGGTTGGCTCAGAAGTAAACTAAAGGACACCTGTAATGAATACGGAAGTTGCAAAATGGGTCGACGACGTTGCGAAGTTGACAACGCCGGACAAGGTCCATTGGTGTGATGGATCCGAAGCCGAGCATGACCAGCTTGTAAAGGGCATGCTCGACCGCAAGGAATTCACCCCACTGAACAAGCAGAAATGGCCGGGCTGTTATCTCTATCGATCGGATCCCACCGATGTCGCTCGCACTGAGAAAGTCACTTATATCAACAGTGCCCATGCATCGGACGCCGGACCCACGAATAACTGGCTCTCTCCGGCTGATGCCGAGAAGAGCGTACTGCCATGGTACAAGGGAGCGATGAGAGGTCGAACGATGTTTGTCGTTCCCTATATCATGGGACCGGCGAAAGGCGTGAATAGTCGCGTAGGTTTTGAGATAACCGACTCACCTTACGTCACCCTCAACATGCGCATCATGACTCGCATGGGCAAAGTGGCGATGGACCGACTCGGAAACAGCTCGGACTTTGTCAAAGGAATGCACTCTCTCGGCGATCTGAAACCGGAACATCGCGCGATTTGCCATTTCCCGGATCGCAACGAGATCTGGTCTATCGGCTCAGGATATGGTGGCAATGCATTGCTTGGCAAGAAGTGTCACGCGTTGCGCATCGCCTCGTCACAGGCACGGCGCGAGGGTTGGCTTGCGGAACACATGTTGATCCTTGGCCTGGAGAGCCCTTCCGGAAAAACACACTACATCGCTGCGGCGTTTCCGTCTCAGTGCGGCAAGACCAACCTCGCCATGGTTATACCGCCGGACTCAATGCCGGGCTGGAAAGCCTGGACCGTGGGCGATGACATTGCCTGGATCCGCATTGGCGAAGACGGCAGGCTTTGGGCAATGAATCCCGAAGCAGGCTTTTTCGGAGTTGCTCCCGGAACGAGCATGAAGACTAACCGGAATGCCATGCTCACGGCCCAGAAAAATTCCATCTTCACGAATGTGGCTCAAATCGGTGCCGACGATATCTGGTGGGAGGGTATGGGACCTGCGCCGGAATCTTGCATTGATTGGAAAGGCAATCCGTGGCATAAGAAGACAAGTACGGAGAAGGCCGCGCATCCGAATTCGCGCTTCACGACTCCGGCATCGCAATGTCCTTCGATCTCTCCGCATTGGGAAGATCCGCAGGGCGTGCCGCTGTCTGCGATTTTATTCGGCGGTCGCCGCCCCAACGTTGCACCGCTCGTGATGGAGTCGTACAACTGGAATCACGGCGTGCTGATGGGAGCATCGGTGGCCAGCGAGACGACCGCGGCCGCAACGGAGCAGGCCGGAGTATTGCGTCATGATCCGATGGCGATGCTTCCGTTCTGCGGCTATCACATGGGAGACTATTTCGGGCATTGGGCCGAGATTGGCAGGAAAGTCAAACGGCCGCCGAAAATGTTCACGGTAAATTGGTTCCGTCAAGGTGCCGACGGTTCCTTCCTTTGGCCGGGTTACGGAGAAAACGTGCGCGTGCTGAAATGGGTGCTCGAGCGCTGCGAAGGCAAGGCCAAAGGCCGCGAAACTCCGGTGGGATTCCTTCCGGAGGCGAACGAGATTGACACGAGTGGAATCGACGTTTCAAAGGCTTCGCTTGATGAAATACTGACGGTGGATCGAGACCGGTGGAAGAGTGAGATTGCCGAGAATGAGAAGTACTTCTCGACGTTTGGGGACCGTTTCCCCGGCGCGTTGAGAGACGAGATTGCCGCGATCAAGAAGCGGCTGGGTTGAAAATCAAAGCGCGGGCTGGACATTAGTCCAGCCCGCACTCCATCGTAGGAGGAGATTGCCATGAGACTCGTTTTTGCGCTGGCGTTTTCAGCGATTCAGTTTCTTGCTGCTATTGAACTTTGTTTCGCGCAGCCGAAGGTGGTCGTGTTTCCGTTTCGGGCGGTGATGGACTCACTCTATCAGTGGGAAGGGAAGACCTCGATTTTGGATTACCGCGAAGCTCTGCGAGAAATGATCTCGACCGAGCTTGCGCAGGGAGTGACGCATAGCGAAGAAGATTTGTCGGGTGAAATCGTGCGGCGCGAACTCGTGACTGTGATTGAGCCTTCGGCGCTCGACGAGCAGCTCGCGAAAAAAGAGTGGAAGAGTGGGGAAGACGCTGCCACGATCGCGGCGGAGCTGGGAGCGGACTATGCCGTGATCGGGACATACGGGGAATACTCGCGGGAAATTCGCGTGGACGCGCGCGTGGTGGTGGTCGCGCAGCAGACGGTGCCGGCGGGGTACTCGGTTTCGGCGACCGTCGGATTGTGGGAAGATCTGCCGAGTGCGGCGAACAAGATCGCGCAAAAAATTCTGCCACTGATTACGGCGTCGGGGAGATTGCGGCCGGTGTCGGCGGCGAATTTGTATCCGGAGGGAGAACTCAGCGATTACTCAGCACGGCCTGCTCCCGCCGGCGACGTGGCGCGGCTGGTGATCTGGACGAACGCGCCCGCGCCTGAGATCACAGTGTCGAGTGGTGAGAAATTCGTGCGTTGCGAGCGGATTGATCTGGTGAACACACCGCCGGAGAAGCAGCGCTCGCACAGTTGCCGTTCGGCTCTGCTGAGTGCGGGCACGGTGACGATCTCGGTTGCTCATCGCGGCTATGTTCCGTATCGTGACACGCTGACGCTCGCGGCGGGAAAGGCGTATCGGCTAGAGGTGCGGCTGGAAGAGGTGAAAGTCGAGACGAGATGAAAACTCGAAACCTGAAAGAAATTCGCCAGGAAATCGGAATGCGGAGTTTCAGGGTTTCAGCGTCTTCTTCAGGGGGCGGTCTTCAAAAAGTACAGGAACGAAATGCCGGTAATTCCAGAAGGGAAAAGGGATAAAGGGCAAGTGATTGAGGCAAAAGCAGGGTGAGATTGAGCAGGTATTGCGGGTTTTGGCGGGATTTTGGCCATCTGAATGTATGATTTAGAATTAGCTGTATTCGATTGTGGAATTATATAATTAACAGTTATACTCACGGATGGTCAAAAAGTTCCCGCAGGGAAATCAGGGGGTTGGGGTGGGGGAGATGTGCAGGATCTTACACACTTGACAATGTCGTGACGAATCGGTTAATTTAACGACCCGGCCTGCCGAGGCTAACCATGAGCGAACCCACAGTCACGGTTGAGACGTTGAAGCAAATTCTTGACGCATTCAACCGGCATGATCTCGATGCGATCATGGAGTTTTTTGCGGAGGACTGTTCATTTGATTTTCCGCGCGGGCCGGAACCGTGGGGACAGCGATTTGTGGGCAAAGCTGCTGTGCGCGAAGCCTTAGCCAGTCGCTTTGCGGGCATACCCGACGTTCATTATGGAGACGATGTGCATTGGGTCGCCGGAAACCGGGGAGTTTCCGAATGGACGCTGACCGGGACGACCGTGTCAGGAGTTGCGCTTGAAGTCCGGGGTTGCGATCTGTGGGAATTCCGGAATGGAAAAGTGCTGCGCAAGGACTCGTACTGGAAGATTGTCGAACGCCCAAACTTGTAGCGCCGCACGGCTGTGCGCTCTTGTGTAGTGCCGCACGGATGTGCGCTCTTCGGTGCAGACTTCCGTTTCAATATTAAACTGACATTCATCCCGCGCGGGGCATGTGAACGCAGGCGCCGCGGGAAATTTGGCATTTTGTATGAACACACAGGAACAAATCAAAGAGTATGTCGCCAGCCAGCCTGAACCAAAACGCAGCGAGATGCAAGCGTTGCACCGGCTCATTCTGCAAGTCATGCCGGGATGTAGATTGTGGTTCTTGAATGGCAAGAACAGCGAAAACAAAACTGTCGCCAATCCAAATATAGGGTATGGAATTCACACCATAAAATATGCGGATGGAAAGAGCAGAGAGTTTTATCAAATTGGTATGAGTGCAAACACAACCGGAATCTCCGTCTATGTCCTGGGGATTAAGGATAAGACACACTTGGCCAAGACGTATGGAAAAAAAATCGGCAAGGCGAGTGTGAGCGGATATTGTATTAAGTTCAAGACGCTGAAAGACGTAAACATGGATATTCTCGAAGCGGCGATACGATGTGGGTTGGATGCGAAGCACTGAAATTCTATTCAATTGGTAATCGTCCGATATTTCACCCGCGCGGTCATGTGTCGCACGTGCCGCTACAGAGGATTGTAGAACCCCCGACTTGTAGCGCCGCACTGCTGTGCGCTCTTCGGATTCGAATTCAACCGCAATAACAAACCAAACATGCATCCTGAGCAGGGCATGTGACGCACATGCCGGCGCGAGGAGGAGACCTTTCAATATGGCAACTATATGTGTGTTTTATGCCTCAGAGGATATTGAAATTGCTAACGCATTTGTTGCTGTCCTCGAGCGAAAATATCGAGTTGAATGGGACAAATTGCTTGGACCGGGTAAATTCCACACACAAATGCAACCGCGGATCAAGGGGTCAAATGCAGCCGTCACGCTTTGGAGTAGGCACAGTGTTGTTGAGAAATGTGTCGCACATGCTGAAGCGATTTTTGCACGTGACTGTGGTGTTCCGGTGTTTCACGCCGTATTGGATCGCTCGGACCTGCCGATTCCATTTAATAACGAGACTAGATACGACCTTACAAATTGGGATTATCAAGTTCCAAGTATCGGGCTTGCGCACTTATTAGAATTGATAGATAAGGAGATTGGTAATCTGCCCGAACGATTGCTTTTAGGAAGGCGTCAGGTTAGTTTGCCTTGTTTTTTTGCTTCCATTTCTTCACACGAAACACAACTTACGCCT
>CAZGVT010000193.1:0-6379 GCA_964529255.1 uncultured Alphaproteobacteria bacterium
GATAGATGCGGCTTCATAGCGGACCCAGACCTAAAGGGAGTGGCTTCGCTGAATCGGTCACCGCGTCGATTTTTGCCGCTCGGCCGGACTGACTCCGAACGTCATCATCCGACACAAGGTGGATGTCGAGCAGGCCTTTACTGCGGAATCCGGTACGCAGATAGTTGATTTCATCGAGGCACATGCTCCAGCCTCGGAGCCATTCCATTAATGCAACTCGCTGCCTTTCGTCACCTCGAAAGTGAATCAGCAAATCGATATCACTGTCGGGACCGGCCGTTCCGTTCTTTGTGCTGCCGATCAGGTACATCGCTTCGACTCCAAACTCCTGCTGATCAATCGCTCGCGCCAGTCGCTCAGCCATGTCGCTACGCCATCTCCAGTGTTCTGAAGCTTCCGTGCGATCCTGAATCACAGAAAGTGTAACGGACTGCACCGCCTTTCCCGACGGTTGCGAGAACACGGCAACAGCTTCGTTCAATTCGGCATTCATAAACAGCTTCAGTACTTTACCCCCCGTAGACTGACCTACGTCAATGACCCTTACTACAGCGGCTAAATGCGCATATTGGGGCAGTAGCTTCGACAGAATACTCGTCGATCCGCGGAGAAACAGCTCATTGAACTTCATGTCCTCGTCATCCGGATAGAGTGGAATATACCGGATTCCGGCTTCAACCAAGTCCTGGAAGAAATGGGTCCCGAACGACAGGTCCGGCGTGTAGTTTCCCGTTCTTCGGGCAACCTCTGCCAATACGGCAGTATTATTGATATCCGAATACGTAACACTAACACCGAGCTTGATGTCACCGCGACTGCCCCATCTACCGGGGCCGATCAGGATAAACTGCCGCTTGGGTAGCGTCTTATTGAGTTCACCGATGGCCCGGCCGACGTCGCGCAACTCCCCGAGACTTTCAAGTTCTGTGTATGCCTCGGGGATCACATATACGACGTGTGTCAGCTCTGGCACGGAACCGTTCGAAATGTACCGGTTGGCGGTAAAAAGGTATGCGCTGTCGGGAAGATCACGCGGAATCGTCGCCGGAGCGCTTCCCGCTGAAGTGTTCTGTGGCCTGCATTGCAGCAGATAAAAATCGACTCCGTCTGACGCGAATTCTATGTCTACGGGAGTCTTCATCGTATCCTGCAATGTGGTCAGGATCGCGTGGATTCGGTCGAGGAAGGCCGTCTCGTCAAACAGCGCGCGAAAAGTCACAAGCGGAGTCTGCCGGCGAAGATCCAAGCCAATCAACGGAGGTTTTTTCAAGTGACCATCTTCAATCACGGAAAGCATCTGATTCAGTCCGGGCATTTCATCACCGCACTCCGCGAGAAAGTCCCGCAAATCGATGGTCTCGAAGCGATTCTCCTCGAGATTGATCACGTCCACTTTCGACGGTGAGTATCTGGCGACCTCTTCCGGCGAGACATTGACCTGCAAACCCGGCTGGCCGGGTGCGACGAGAATCGGGTAATCATCACTCAGTCGGTCCACGGCGCGGGTACCGAGACCGGGCACCATTCTAACAAGACCGTCCTCTCGCGAAATGCGCGGTGACCAGCGAAACTCATTGTTGCTGAACGCTACTCCCGCATAAGTGGGAGCAAAGTACTTTCCAACTCTCGTGCCGACCACCTCTTGAATCATCACACTCATTTCCTCGTGGAAATCAACAAGCTGTCGTTCCGCTCGATACTCAATCGGATCAGGTCCGAACGTGGAAGAATAGACTTCCGCTACAGCGTCAAGTAAGGCATGCAGACGATCTGACTTGCTTCCCTGATTGGCCAAGAACAGACTCTTGTACTTGCCGGAAAACGCCGCACCAAACCGGTCCTCCAACAAGCTTGAGCTGCGGACAATCAGGGGCCGATCGCCGAAGTCATCCAGCGCCATAGAGAGACCTTGTACCAACTCCGGTGGAAATTGGGAGTTCTTGAATAGCTGGATAATGTGCGGATACTCCTGCCGAACTTGACTGATATCCTTGTACTTCTGCTCGACGACCTCCTCAAGGTTGTTAAACTGAACAAAGTTGATTTGAGCATCAGAAGTGATGTACCAAGTTTTTGGTACTTTCACATTGCCGAGATGCGGACCATCTTCGGCGCGTGACCGCAGGATACTCTCCGCGAGAAACAGGCCGGCACTCTTGCCTCCGAGTCGCCCCCGGCTGCCCAGCGGATATATTAACCTCCCAAGCAGTTCATGAAAGTCCGGAATATCGACAAACTCTTTGGCAACTCTGATGTAGTTCAAGTCGTCGGAGATCACTCGACGTATCAGCGCAACGCGAATGCCCTTTCGCGTGAAATCCGAAAGCTCTACCGCATCGGGGGACAAATGAACGAACCGGCGCACGGCGGAGATAATATCCGTGAGATGCGTGTCAAGATTGGACAGCGCCTTGAGCAGGAATCCTGCGCGGTCTTCCTGCATCCAGTCTCGAACATGGCGAAGAATCTCGCTGCCCTGAAAATGCCTTCCGGCGAGTGACAGGATCTCCTTGCTGAGCCTCTCAAGGTCGAGAACCGGTTCCCTGTCGCTTGGCCGGTTCATTCCTTCAGTACCGTCGAGCGCATCGCCGGTCCGCTCCGAACCGAGTTTGCGCATCAAATCGTTGGCTTCAGCCACTCCCGAGCGACAAAGCTGAATCAACAGTTTGCGTGCAATTCTAAAATACAGCCCCTGATCCGTGCGTTCCAGCAAATCGATGGCAATTTCCCACTCGGCGGGCTGCTCAACCGTGCGGGCAAGTCGTGCCCGCTGCAGCTCCTGAAGGAACCGGCTGAGGTTCTGATGCTGAATGAAACCGCCCACTCGCTCGGCGATCGTCTCGATCAGGCGAACTTCCTCCTTCAAGAACGGTCCGGAATCCGATGCCGGCATCGCTGTCGTATAGAACACTTCGATTTTGCCGACGGTCATCTCCTGAACCTTGATGTTCGCGGTCAGAAACCAGGGTGTCTCGTGAAAGTCATTTGAAACGTAACAACGATCGTGGTAGCGAATTCTGCAGCGGCAGACATCCGGATACTGCCAACCGGGCGGCACTGCCTCGATCACTCCGCGAAAGATCTCATTCGGATCGCGAGTATAGTCCTTCAGCAACTCTTCGACGTGATAAAGGCAATTCAGTTCCTTGGCACGCTCCGTCAACGAGTGCAGCAGCTTGTCCAACTCTGTGTTGGGACTATCCATGACGAATTACTCCCCGGCGGGTTCTGCCGTCAACTGCAATAACCAGAGCGGACTTGGCACGCAAAAGGCGCACGAAATCCGTCTCCTGAACAATGTCAAGTGTATCAAGCCAGTTCCAGTCAATCGCTCGCAGCGGACGGTCGTGCGGACAGGAAAAGTAGAGCACGCGAAAACTCGTGATGTTGTGAAAAAAGTGCGACCCCTGGCTCGGCTCCACGTTCATTCCCGGCAACGTCGCTTCGACGATGACTCTCGCTGTGGAGATTTGCCCCACGTGCACAGGGATACCGGCCCACTCATCAGTCGTTCCCCAGCGGCCGAATCCAATGAGAACACAGTTCCTGCGTTCCCTCACGAGACGGTTGTTGAGCTGTTCCAACTCCCGGGCGATCTGTTGCGTGTGTCTCCACTCGAAACGATCCGGTTTGACGACCAGGATGTCCTCGATTGTATCCGCGATGCCGTTGCCTAAGGCGTTATCCGAAGCGAGAAGCACATGCTCCGAAGTCTCGACATCCGCCGAAACTTCGACCGCCGATGTGTCGACTACAATGGGACGAATCTGAAGAAACGCGAATTTCGCGCGCCCGTCGTGCTCTGATTCCAGATTGACCGCGAATTCAATCTCCACTGGATGCGACAGCTCCTTTGCCGCTGATTCGAGTAGCAGCTGCAGAAGTGCATTCAGCGGAAGTTGATGATACTGGAGAATTGGCGCAAAATTCATCAGGCGTGGTCCTGCGCGCGATATTCCCGGTACGATTCGCCCCGATGCATGATCGTAAGTCGAAGCTGTAAGACGTAGAGCACCGTCCTGTTCGGCAACCGTGAGATCAGCGTGAACCAGGTACTCTGCTTCATTGATCGGATCATAGGCCGGAGGCTTTCCCATGTTCACAGCCCAAAACCGAACCTGCGTGTGCCTCAACAAGTCTGAAATTGTATTGAAGGGCGGCCCGACCTGCGGTAAAGCCGGCGAATAGCTCCAAGTCGCTTCTCCATCCACCACGGTCTTTCCCAAACCAACCGCCAGATCGATAACACCGGCTTCGGGACGTGTCCAGTTCATCGCATAAAAGTTGTGGCTTCGCGCAACTCCGGAGATGTGCGGATAAAATCGATCCCCGTGACGTTGCCCCACAACTTCTTGCAAAATGACGGCCATCTTCTCCGGTTCCGGACTCTGCGCGACGTTTCTCACATATGCCTTCGCCTCATGGAAGAATGTGGATGCATAAACCAACTTGATCGCCTCAACGAGTTTCCGGAACCGGTCGTCCGGACTGAGTTCATTGTTCGGGATCATCTTGGTGCCGTAGACTCCGGCAAAGGGCCGGTACAGCGCATCCTCCAGCCTGCTTGACGAGCGCACGGCAATCGGAGCACGGATCGACTCGGCAAGCGACATCAAGTCGCCGACATACTCGGAGGGGAATTCGGCCCGCTGGAAGGCGTTGGCGATTCGCCCGTCACTCCCATCGGAGAGCGCAGTATCCCACAGGGAATTGCGCTGCATGAACAAATCGAACGGCTCGGTTGTTAGTACAACCATGTGCGGAATCGAAACGGAAAACTCAGCGAGCTTGTCGGCTAACGGCAGTCGTTCAAGAAACTGTGATATGGAGACCAAGCCTTGCGCCTTGCCGCCGATTTCTCCGTTGCCGAGACGGGACATCGGCACGGAATAGAAATCCACCTGCCTGTTAAAGACCGGCAATCGTTCTGCCACGCTGACGGTGTTCGATTGTTGTATGGCCACTTCGTAGTTCTCAACACAGAATGGAACCGGTCGCAACGACCGGTTCCACCTGTTTAGTCACTTAAGCCAGGCTCAAATACATTACACCCACCCGCGCTCGTGACAGGCCTGCGCGACGCGGCTGACCGTAATGGCATAGGCGGCATCTCGCATGTACAGCTTCTTCTTGCGGGCCAGTTCACTGACACCGAGATACGCGGAGGTCATCTTCACATCGAGCTTGCCCAGAACCTCGTCCTTCTCCCAGTAATAGTTCATATTGCTCTGGACCTGCTCAAAATAGCTACAGGTAACACCACCGGCATTGGCCAGCAGATCGGGAAGCATGAAGATGCTCCGTGACGCGATGACTTTGTCGGCATCGGGTGTAGTGGGTCCATTTGCGCCCTCTGCGATCAATTTCACGCGCTTGGAAATCTTGCCGACGTTTTCTGCAGTAATCTGATTTTCCATCGCCGATGGCATCAGGATGTCAACGTCCTGCTCAATCCACGCATCACCCGGCAATACTTCATAGCCCAGTTCTTCGGCTTTCTTTTTGTCGACTCCGCCAAAGCGATCGGTGATCTTGAGCAGGGCATCGAGATCTATTCCGTCCTTCTTTCGAAGCGTACGCGCCGTCTGGTCGGCCTGATCCCAGTACGCAATTGCAATCACTTTGCCGCCCAGTCGGTGGTAAAGTTGAATCGCGTACTGCGCAACATTGCCAAACCCCTGCACGCTCGCTACGGTGTCGCCCGGCTTGATGCCCAACTCCTTCAAGGCTTCGCGAACCGTAAACACGACACCGTAACCCGTGGCCTCAGTGCGACCCAGAGATCCGCCCATACCCACGGGTTTGCCGGTAATTAACCCGGGAAACTTCGCACCGTGTATAGTTTCGTATTCGTCGAGCATCCAGAGCATGTGCTGCGGATTTGTCATCACGTCGGGTGCGGGCACATCACGGAGCGGCCCGATATCTCGCGCCAGTTGGCGCACCCATCCGCGACAGATTTGCTCCTGCTCCCGCATACTCAAATTGTGCGGATCGCAGATAACACCGCCTTTGCTCCCGCCCAAAGGAATATCGACCACACCACATTTCCAGGTCATCCACATCGCCAGCGCTCGAACGGTATCGAGTGTTTCCATCGGGTGAAAGCGGATTCCACCCTTGCCCGGTCCGCGAGCATCGTTATGCTGCACGCGAAAACCACGAAAAACGCGAAACGATCCGTCGTCCATTCTCACCGGGATCGCCAAAGAGTACTCGCGAAGCGGGAAACGTAGCAAGTCGCGAGTTGCGTAATCAAGACCCAGCTGCGCCGCGGTTGCGTCGAATTGCGCCTGGGCCATTTCAAATGCATTAAAAGATTTGCCTGCCATGAATCGGATTCTCCAAAAACAAGTGTGGTGCTGAAGGAAGACAATAT
>CAZGVT010000194.1:0-6361 GCA_964529255.1 uncultured Alphaproteobacteria bacterium
ATCCGCCTGAGTTGCCGACGACCGAATATCACGAATGGGTAATGGTCGAGCCGAATGGAATGCTGCGCATGCTCGATGATGTTCCGCCGTGCCTGCCGATCGTTCCACCACTGATGTCCGTCGGTGAGTCGCAGTGTTTTCTCGTCTGTCATGACATTCACGAGGTGATCATGGCTGCACCGCAGGGAAGCGGACAGCCGATCATCAATGTCGTTCCCGGTTGCGAGCCGCCATGTACGCCGCCGTTCGCATGCCAGCCCGGCGCTCCGACGGATTACGTGTACTGGTTCACGTACGACGGCTTGCAATGGATTCTGCACTTCGAGTACTCCAATCCATTCATCGAGCCGGTCTGCTATTGTGTGACCTACGTCGGCAATGAACTGACGCTGGAAACCCACGAACTGGTTGCATTGGATCGTGAGCGGCAGACGTTCGTTGTGAGTGTGAGCGCTTCGGATGAGAGCGGCGCCGTCACGCCGATAGATGGATTCATCGTGATCCGCACCGAACCCGAGGGCGGCTGGGTCGGGGAATACGTGAATTCCTTCTTTGATGTTTGGCTGGATTGGCACACTGCGCGGCCGCCGGTGGCGCCGGGAGCGTTTGCACCGGGAGCAGTATACAATCTCGTTGCGGAGATTCATTATACGGATCCACCGCTGCCCGTGCGAGTCCTGATGGAAACGGTGCGCGTAACACCGAACGAAGGACTGGAATCAATTGACACGGGCGGTGAGTGCATGGCGGGCGGCGGGCCGGCGATTCCGTCCATACTCTATCTCGGGCAACCCGAGTGCATGATCGTCTGCCATGACGTGTACCACGTTCCGATCTATCTGCCCGGTCCGGGATTTCCGATGGTCACGGTGACTCCCGGATGCGACCCGCTCCAGACGAACTGCGTGAATCCGTTCTGTAACCCGGGCGGGCCGTGGGACTATCGCTATGAGTTGTTCCGCGTCGGCGGAACGTGGATTCTGGAATTCGAGTATTCGAATCCGATGATCGAGCCGGTGTGCTATTGCGTGGAAGTGGAGAGTGCGATTGCCGTTCCGGTGGAGCCGTATCTGCTCACCGCGCTTGATCCCGCGCGGCAGATGTACGACGTAACGTTGTGGCTCTCGAATCCGGACTACGTGGCTTCGGGTATTCTTGCCATTCATGCCAGTGCGGATCCGGTAACCGTGCTCGTTCCATTTGCCGGAGTTTCGACCGACTACTTCCATGTTGGAATTCCCGCAGGTCCGGGTCCGCTCCAGCCGGGACAGACATTCGAGATGTTTGCCGAAACGCATTTCGACCCGCAGCCGGACTTGTTCGACACGCGTTCCGTCGAATACGCCATCGTTCAGCCGCTCGGACTCGTTCCGTGGTGGGATCCCTCTCATCCGTGCATTGGTGACAACGTACCGCCCGCGATGTTGCCCGGACAATCGCAATGCCTGGTGGTGTGTCATCGCGTGTACGACATCGTGATTGCCGCTCCGCCAAGTATCGATCAGCCGGTCATCAACGTGGTTCCCGGGTGCCTGCCTCCGGACTGTCCGCCGCCGATTCCCTGCACACCGGGAGGCCCCTCGGACTACTGCTACAGCATCTATTCTGACGGCGTGGATTGGCACTTGCTGTTCGAATACTCGAATCCATTTGTCGAACCGGTATGTTATTGCGTGACGGCAACCGTACCGCCATGCAGCTCGGTCACGAATCTCACGATTCGCGTTCGGTACACCTATGACGGATTGGATCGGAGAATCGGAAAGCTCTGCTGGTCCGCTCGGCAGGCAGGATTCTATCACATTTACGCCACTCCGCTACCGAATAACTCACTCCCGCCTCCCGGGCCGGGTTGGACGGAGAAGGCGGTTCTATACACGGCAGGACCTGATTCGATGAGTTGGGAAGAGGAAATTCTCGACGATGCTTATCTGAATTACGTGATCATTTGTGATTGCGGTCCGTTCGGCGGGTCGGGGGTAAAGTGAGATTATTATATCGGGGACTCTTTGCAACGGCGCGCATGAAACAAAGGCCGGCTCGAATATCGAGCCGGCCTTAGTATTAAGTATGATGAAAATCAGATCAGATTGATCTTCTTCGCCTGCGCGCGAAGTTCTTCCCGGAATTTCGGGTGTGCGATTCCGATCAACGCGTGCGCCCGCTGGCGAACCGTCTTCCCGTGGAGGTACGCGACGCCGAACTCGGTGGCGACATAGTGAACGTCGCTGCGCGAAGTTATCACACCGGCGCCCGGATCAAGCTCGAACACAATCCGTGAGATCGTGTCGTCCTTGGCGGTAGACGGCAGCGCGATAATCGGCTTGCCGCCCTTGGCTCGCGAAGCGCCTCGAATGAAATCCACCTGGCCGCCGACACCGCTGAAGAAGTAGTGTCCAATTGAATCCGAGCAGACCTGTCCGGTCAGATCCACTTGAATGGCGGAATTCACCGCGCACATGTTGTCGTTGCGCGCGATCAGGAATGGATCATTCACCCAGTCGAGGGGATGAAATTCCACCATCGGATTCGAATTGACAAAGTCAAACAACTCGCGCGTGCCGAGCACAAACGATGCAATCATCTTGTCGGGATGAAAGTTCTTCGCCCGGCAGTTTATGTTGCCGCGTTTCACCAGTTCGACGGCGCCATCGGAAAACATCTCTGTGTGCATGCCGAGATCGTTCTTGTCCCGAAGATAGTGCAGCACGGCGTCCGGAATGCCGCCAATACCCAGTTGCAAACAAGCGCCATCCGGGATCAGCGACGCGACATTCTTGCCGATTTTGTCGGTGAGTTCGTTCATTTCCACGCGCGGGAGTTCAGGCAGGGGCGAATCAAAGAACAACAGCCGGTCAAAACGGGATACGTGAATGAAGTTCTCGCCGTGTACGCGCGGCATCTGCGGATTCGCAACCGCCACCACGTGTCTTGCGGCACGGACCGCCGGCAGCGTCACCGCGCAATCCACGCCCAGGCTGCAGTAGCCGTGGCGATCCGGCATGGAGACCTGAAGCAGCACGGTGTCAATCGGTTTGGCACCATTGACAAACAGGCGGGGGATTTCATGCAGAAAAACCGGGGTGAAGTCCGCGCGGCCCTCGTTAACGGCCTGCCGGACGTTCGAGCCAATGAAGAACGAGTTTTGGCGAAAATGTGTCGCCAGTTCAGGCGCTGTATAGCCTGCCTTTGAAAAGGTCATCAAGTGAATGATCTCGACGTCGTACAGATCAGGCGCCAGTGAAACCAGTGCGTCAATGAGTAATTGAGGTGCCGCGCAGCCGGATCCGATGAGCACCGTGTCACCGGAGTGAATGCAGCGCAACGCTTCACGCGCCTGTTCGAAAACCTCTTCGTAAGATTGCTTGCCATCGCCGCCGTTTGTCATGGGCGGCGCTATTAATTTGCTTTTGGTTGTATTCGACACGGAGTCATCTCCTGCATACGGGGGTATTAATGGTTTTACGCTCGACCACACGCCGCCGTTCCGGAGTTTGTGCATTTTTTCACGTAGAGTTTGCCTGCCTGAATGCACAAAAAAGACCCGGCAGCGGACCACTGCCGGGAGGCGCAATCAGAGTCTGCTGGCTCGCTTCATTTAGCCGTAGTCTCTGTCGCTCTTGAAAGTTGGACAAGTTAATTCTATCGACCCACGGAGTCAAGCGTCTTGACTCGGAGGTCAAATGTTCATCAAATAGCTGTAAACATCCGTATTTAGGGCGATTAGCTGCTGATTTGGCCTGATCGGCCAGCTTTGCTCAAAATTCTCCCGCGGACTCAGGAGGCACACATTTGGACTGCCTGTGTGGCCTGAGTCCTACTCCGTCTGAACCGAACCATGCCTCTCCCTATTAATGATAGCTGCCAAGAGCGAAGATTGTTCCAACCGACTACCTCCTCGAATTCACAGCTTGGCCCCGGTATTTCTGAATCCCTCGTTATTCTTCACTTGCAGGTAGCACAGAGGCCCGACGGTTGCCGGGCCTCCTCTAATAAACAAGAGCCACGTGGGTCGATCATGGTCCGTCGCCGAGACCTTCGAGCATTTCTTCAATAATGATGTCCATCAACTCGCGCGCCGGCTCCCGTTCACAGAAGTAAAGCGGAACGCCAAACGCCGCA
Organism: uncultured Alphaproteobacteria bacterium; assembly: GCA_964529255.1. Taxonomy (GTDB): domain Bacteria; phylum Electryoneota; class RPQS01; order RPQS01; family RPQS01; genus CAZVXJ01. The sequence goes on from CAZGVT010000194.1 coordinate 4,123, forward strand.
ACGCGAAAACCGAGTTTATAGACGTAGACGGCTGTGCGCCCATGAAATGTCGCCTGCCACGGGTCAGACGGGTCAGATACCGTCATTCGCCCCACCACATCACACTGTCCTTGCTGCTGGAATACCCAGCACCCGCGCAAACGATCTCCCCAACTTGCCGGGATCGGCAGCCGAGCGGTGTCAATTCTCGTGCTGATGTTATACGGTGCAACGCCTTCAAAACCGGTTGTGATGCCATCTGAGCCCTGCCGGTAGCCCGGTCGTCTCGCACTGATCAGCTTCAGATAATCGTATCCGAATGATCCTTCCGCGAAATAGCGCACAGTGTCGCCGCCCGGGGCGACGGTCTGGAGGCTTTCCGGCCAGTCCAAGCCTGAGATGATCAATCGGCCACCACGATCGAGAAACTCCGACATGATTCGTTCGCCGCGCGCGATCCGTACTTCATTGATATCTTCGGCGTGCCAAATCATCAATCCCTTGTCGGCCATGTCGCGAGGAGAAACATACGCGCCACGTTCCATGAATTCCAGAGTCGTGACATCATAGCCCTCCGTCATGTACTCATAGAAGGCATCAACGGAGTCTTCATTCAGCGGAGAACGCTGCAACGACTCATCTACGACAACCAGTTTGCGCGAAAGCTGCTGTTCCACCAGGCTTAGTTGGACCGTCGTCTCGTTGGAGGTTTCATTTCCGGCGAGGTCTCGCGCCTTAATTGTGAAGCTGTGATCTCCCGGAGGAAGTCCAGAGTATAAAACCGAATTGGTCTGTGTCCAATTGCTCCACGCACTGTCCTCTTTCCGGTAGCGGTAGGCAACGACTTCCCCGGAGTCGACGGAGGCGAAGAACGCCGCAAACGCGATTGTTGTCTCAATGTTCGCCAGCGGACGGTAGTAGATCGAGCCGTCCGGATAGAATTCCGAAGTCCCATAGCGTGCGACAACAACGGAATCCACGCGCGCGCGAATTGCGGGGTTGATGGTAAGCTGCCGGGAAATCACTTCACTTTCAGCGTCACCTGCGTCTTTGGCTTTCGCGTAAAAAATATGTTGTCCTGACGTGAGGCCCGCATTGGAAATCACATAAGTTCCACGAGGATACAAACCCTCGGTATCCTCATCCACCCTGCCGTCTCCGTCGTCATCGAAGTCGTTTTCAGCCTCTTCATCCACCGCTCCGTCCGAGTCGTCGTCGATATTGACTTGCGAACTGTCCGAGTCCATTCGGTGAATGCGTGTACTTCCGATCAGGAATATGCTATCCTGCACCCACGGCGACCAGGGACCGTCATCGATCTTGAGGGCATAATAGAGTACGGAAGGATTCGGATCACTTGCTGAAACGGTGATGCGAAATCCCGCACTCGTGGTACGATTCACCGGCGGCGTGAAGTCTTCATTGAAGGCCGCACTCGGCCGGTAATTTACGGTGAAGAAGGATCGTTCGGCGGGAACAGACTCAAGGCCTTCGTTATCAACGGCGATGACGGAAATTGCGTGAAAAGCGCGTCCGCTGTCCACCGGCGAGGCGAAGGCCATCGTTGTCTCGCTTGCCGCCGTGTAGGTAATCTGAATATCGTCAACACTCAGGCGGTAACCCACGATGTAACCATCTTGATCGTCTCCCGCCCACCGCAATGTCAGATAGTGATTGGCCACCGCGGAATCCAGCGGAGCTGAACTGATGGTCACCGTCGGCGGCACATTGGCCAATGGAGTGCCCTTATCCTGCACACTGCAGCCTGTTGCAACTGCAAGGATGAAGGCAAGAGCGATCAGTGATTGCCAAGGCCTCAGTGGTCTCTCACGACAAGATTTTGACCGGGGATTGATCATCGTTCACCTCGCCTTGCAGCCACGTCGACGCGGCGATTCTTCTGCCACGCGCTTTCGTTGTGAGCGGGATCTGCGGGATTCGACTCGCCACGAACGTCAAACGCCAAGAACCGGTTAGTGCTTATCCCGGCTTTCACCATTGCGGCTTTCACGGTTTCGCATCTCCGCTTGGCAAGTGAACGATTGTAGTCATCGGAGGCACGCTCGTCTGTGCTTCCCGTAAGTTCGATGCTCCACGCCTGCCATTTCGAGAGAATCTCAATGTTCATTGCCAGCACAGAGCTTTGGTCGGCCCTGATTTCGCTGCGATCCAAATCGAAATAGATCGGCTGCAGCCTTGCCAAGTCGGCATCCATCTCCTCTCGTAACTTGCGCTCCGCCTGTCCGGTTGTGTCAGGCAG
>CAZGVT010000195.1:0-319 GCA_964529255.1 uncultured Alphaproteobacteria bacterium
TTTCATCGCGCAGCCGGCCGACCATATCGAGATTGATCATGGCTCGCACGTGATCCAATTGCCCGGGGAAGTGCTTCACGAGATGGCCTGATCCTCCCAAACCGGTTTCCTCAGCAGTAAATGCGACAAACAGCACTGTCTCCTGAACCGGATTGGCTTTCAGCAGTCCCGCGCATTCCATCACCGCCGCGACGCCGCTGGCATTGTCATCGGCTCCGTTGTGAATCTGTCCGCGGGTTTCATCCAGACTTCCGGACTGGCCGTAGCCGAGATGATCGTAGTGCGCGGTGTAGAGCACATATTCATAGGGGCGCGTCTT
>CAZGVT010000195.1:329-6214 GCA_964529255.1 uncultured Alphaproteobacteria bacterium
GAAGCAGACCGCCGACATTCTTCACTTGGACCGTTTCACGAGTCAGGTCCGCGCGCATCGTCAGCTGCAGGCTGTCGGTAATGGTCATGCTGCGCGGCTCGATATTGGAGTCGATGGAACGCTGGAGTTTTTCCAATTCGAATTCGGGAAACAGCTTTGAGAGTGCGGTGCGCGTAATGCGCATCGCCGGCAAGCCGCAGTCCATATAGGGTTCGTCGGGACGCGGGACGGCAAGCTGCTCGGCGCCCGTTCCGGCATATAACGGCCCTTCAACGATCAGCAGACCGATGGCGCCCTTGAGCTTTGCATTGCCGGCCTTGCTGCGCAGTGCGGCGTGCGCCGTGTAGTTCAGCCCTTCAAATACGGAGGCGGTGTCGTATTCGCCGGGCTCCCCGCTCATGCAGAGCACGATCGCGCCTTGTGATTCGACGTCTTTGAAATCATCGTAATTGTATTCGGGTGCGATGATGCCATATCCGGCGAACAGCACCGGGCCGGAGATTTCACCGGGACTGGCAAATCCCATCGGCATGATTCCCGTTGAGGTATCGGCGCGGGATTCTCCGAGCTTTGCAAAATTGTTGGGGCCGAGGTGCACTCCCCATCCCATTTCAAACGGCTGAAAATAGCTGCCGTCGAAGGGTGCGGCGAGCCCGGCTGCCTTAAAGTGATCGGCAATGTATGTCGCCGCGAGATCAAGCCCCTTGGTGCCGATACCCCGGCCTTCCAGGGCGTCCGAGGACAAATATTGGATGTGATCCTGGAGGCGGGTCTTCAGCTCGTCCGCTTGAGCGGAGAAGGCACAAAAGAGAAGTGCGAAAAAAATGTTGTAAAATTTCATGGTCGTGATATATTGTGGGTGGGATGAGGAATTGGTAGTGATAAAATCGACGTGCCATTTTTGATTCCGGGAGGGTAACGCGCGATCGAGTATCGAATGTCAATGAGTAGGTGGCGCCAACCCTCCTCGGCGAAAAACCTCTTGATGGCTGCCTCCCCCGACAAGTTTAGACGATACGTCAGGGGCGCCGGAGTTAGTTTGTTCGCCGAGCGGGGTGCCCTCACCCCGCCGGAATCTGAAGCATTCCAGTATCCGCCTTCCGGGCACCCGGGGACGGGCGTCTCGGCGACAAGTTTAGACGATGTGTCAGAGGCACCGGAGTTAGTTTGTTCGCCGAGCGGGGTGCCCTCACCCCGCCGGAATCTGAAGCATTCCAGTATCCGCCTTCCGGGCACCCGGGGACGGGCGCCTCGGCGACAAGTTTAGACGCTGTGGCCGCGCATGGCGTGACGGAATTCGCCGTACGGTTGTCCAGAATCTCTCTGAGAGATCCCGGACATTCGCCCTGCGAAGACTTGCGCAAAGTCCGGGACGACACGAAAAACGCGTAGTGTCTGTTTGGTGAGATGCGAATACCGCCCCCCCGACTCCCCGCGGGCAGGGGGAGAATACCGTGTTGCCGTGCTACACTGAGCTTAAAACTCGTGGCCGAGATTCAGATAAAGCATCGTGCGGCCGGAACCGATCTCGTTCTTCAGCAGTTCGCCACCTGTGAGGCTCAGCGGGCCAAGAAATGTCGCCAGTCCGAAGCGCGCACCCAAACCATGCTGAAAATTCTCCGCCGGTGGAAAGGTTGGTGAATTGCTCGTGACCGCGCCGGTGGTATAGATTACCGAAACAAACGCATCCGCCAGCCAGCGGGAGAGGAGATCGTAGCGCAGCTCGGTCAGGAGAGCAAACTTGCTATTGCCAAACTGCTCCCGCTCGTGCAATCCGATGAGACTCTCCGGCCCACCGAGCGAGAATTGCCCCCACATGGGCAGGATGCGATCGTTCCAGGCATAGTCGCCCTGCAGCCGATAGACCAGCCGTTTTGCGACAGGTGCGTAGAGATCTGCGAAGGCCTCGACACGATTGGAGCTGCCATCCTCCACTTGAGGGCGCAAGACATAATGGTATTGGCCGCGCCACTCGATTCCGCTGGTGGGAAACTGATTCCGGTCCTTGGTGTCAATTCTGGTTTGAATCCCGAGCCCGCCGAGAGTCGCCCGTTGATCCAGCGGCACACCCCCACCCTGAATATCTTCCCAGTTTAATACATAGGCGATCTGGCCCCAACGTCTGAAGGCGCGACCAAGCGACAGTGTCGCAAAATAGCGCTCGAAGAAATAGAATCCTTCGCGGCGATGACGATGGTCATAGAAGAAGTCTTCCGTGCGACGCCAGCCTCCGTATAGTTCAGCATTGAGCGTGCCGCCAAGATAACGGTCGTGAGGCAACTGCAGAGGCAGCCGGTCAAACGTGAACGTGCCCGTCAGATCTTCGTCCAGCTCGCCATACTTTCCGAAAAGCCGCATCCGCGCGCCATACCCGGGAAAATTGTCGTGGACAAACTCGAGAAACCCGCGGCCTTTTCGCTCACTGGAGAACCCTGCTCCGACTCGCAATTGCGGGTAGGCCTGTTCGACCACTCGTAACACGACGTTTAAGCCGCTGTCACCCGGCAGTGTGGCAAGGGAGACGGATTCATAGCGGTCTGTCCCATAAATTTGACTGAGTGCCCGGCGAGCGGCCCGGGCAGTGAAAATGTCTCCGGCTTGCAGCGAGAACTCCCGGGTCAGTCGCTCCGCACGATAGGGCGACGTTCCGTCGGCCCTGACGGACTGAATGCGACCCTCGTTCCAATGACACTCAAGCACACTGTCTCTGACCGTTAGCGTCTCCACATAGGCGGCGGACAATCCTTCGTCAATGAGCATCTTTCGCACGAGCGAGAGCTTTGTAAAGCCATCGAAACCGGCGGGTACCGCCATCCATTGACTGTCGGCCAGCGCAGACAAACCCGAAAAGCGAAAGACCGTCGGTGCGTGCAGAGAATCCACCTTCCCCAAGGCGTCAGCAAATAGTTCACGGGACACGCAATTGGGCCGGACGGGTTTAATGGCCGAGGGGCGAGACTTTTGACATAGCACTTTGATTTGGGGCATTGCGCGTTTTGCGGCGATGTAACCCGAATCAATCAACGCCTGAACGTTTACAAAATCTGTGCTCTCAACTCCCATGAGCGGAGGTGAAATGACCAGATCCGCTCTTCGCCGAGCCGTGCTGTCGCGAGCGGCCTGCATGATGCCGGTTACGCGGTCAACGAGTTCCCACGGCTGGTTGATGCCGTCGGTGAGCGAACCGTTGGCATTGGTGGCATCCACCGCAATAACGGTTCGTGCTCCTTCCCTGAGAGCGGTGACGACGGGAATGTTCTCTCCCAATCCACCGTCGACGAGCAGCAGCGAGTCCATGCGGTAGGGTTGAATCAACAAAGGCATGGAGACGGTGGCGCGCATGGCTTCCGCCAGATCACCGTCTCGCAGGACAATTTGTTTACCGCTGTGGAGGTCGGTGACGAGTGCGCTGAATGGAATGCGTAAATCATCGAAGTCCGTAATCGGCCTGTAGGGTGCGGATTGCACGAGATCAAAAAGCAATTCGAACATCTGCTGACCCCGCGTCAACGCGAGTGGCACCTCGGGTGACCAGCCGTGAAATCCCAGTCCGACCAGATGCCGCTGGTTGGTCTCTTTCTGACTGAGAAAGAGATTTCGCCGGGAGGGCCGATCGAGAAACAGCCGCGACCAGTCCACGGACGTGGCAAAGTCTTCGAGTTCATCGGCGCTGTATCCCGCCGCGTAAAGGCCGCCAATCACCGCGCCGATCGAGGTGCCGACGATCAGCTCGGGCTCGATTTTTTCTTCTTCGAGCGCGCGCAACACGCCGATGTGCGTGAATCCGCGCGCGCCGCCGCCGGAGAGCACAAGCGCGAACGATTCGGCGCGCACAGCGGGCGCGGATGAGATGAACGCAATCAGCAGCAAGAAACGCACGATAACGCTCAAACGACCCTGATCAGTAAACCTGATCCCCCCGCCAAGCTAAACAAAATAACTGTTCTATTTGCCTAAGCATGAAAATTTCCTGTTGGACGCTCACCCCTGCCGGACAACCTTGTTGGATTGCGGCCGAAGATTTGAATTGGAGTAACGGACTGGCGAATCTCGATCTTCGGCGCGCGCTTGATGCCGATCCGAAAAATTTCGCGGCGTGCGTCAATCGAGCCTGCGAGAAAGCCGGGAGCGGACTGTTGGTGACCTTGCCGCTCGATCTGATGTCGCTTGCCCAAAAGTGGCAGGAGATGCTGCTCGCCGAGGCGACGAATTCGCAGGGTGTTTTCTTTTACGGTGACTATCTGCTTCGCGATGCCGCGGGCAACGAGCAGGAAGTGAAGGTCCGGCAGGACATCGGCGATATCACGGAGCGGGAAGACTGGGGACCGGTCTGGGCGGTTCGAGTCGAATGGTTGAAGCGGGCCGGCGGCTTGGATGAAGCGCATCACAGAGCCGCATTTTATGATCTACTGTTGAAGAGCTGGGGCGGCGGCCGGCGGGTGCACGTCGGTGGCGCACTGGGCAGCGTTGCCGCACCGGAATCAACGCCCGATCAAGCTCAATTGAAGGACAAACTGTTTTTCCCGGGGCGCGGAAAACTTGGAGGCTTCTCCTACCTGTTCATGGATAAAGAGGAAGAGCATCACATCGAACAGGTCTTCTACAACTTTCTGAAACGCGAGCGATGCTGGTTGAATGGAGAGCGTACTGCTGTGCCCGAAAGCAGCCTCAATTCACCGGACTCGCCGCTTGTCTCCGTCGTGACTCCCGTTTTCAATCGCGCCCGGTTCATCGGTAAAGCCATCGAGTCCGTGCAGCGGCAAACGCTGTCCGATTGGGAATATGTGATCGTCGACAACGGCTCGACCGACGGCACGACAGACGTCGTTCGCGAGTACATGAAATCCGATCCGCGCATCCGCCTGGTCGATAACAACCGGAATGTCATCGCCCTTTCCCTCAATCTTGGAGTCCGGGCGGCGAGCGGAAAGTACATCGCTCAATTGGACAGCGATGACGAATACCTTCCGCACACGCTTGAAAAGATGACCACGGCGCTCGATACGAATCCGACGTGGGGACTGGCGATCAGCTATTACGAGTTGATGGACGAGGCCGGGACTTCACTTCCTGAATTCGGTATCATCAGGCATGAGCAATATAACCGCAACAACATCTTGCGTCGCGACGGCGCCGGCGCATTGCGCTGCTGGCACCGCTCCGTGATTCTCGAATTCGGCGGCTTCGATGAGAAGGAGCTTGGTCACTACGGAGAAGACTACGATCTGGTGCTCAAGTGCGGGGAGAAGTACGAAGTCGGGCGTGTGCATGAAGTCTGTTACCGCTATCGCCGTCATCCGGACAATACCGACGTGCTGCGCAATCCCGAAATGAAAATCCAGAACAAAACAAAGGCACGGCTGAATGCTCTGGCGCGCAGGAGAAAGCTGAAACCAGAAAACCCGTGAGTATCTGCTCGTCGAGGATTTGTCCGTCGCGATAGGGTGCGATCAGCGCATTTTCGCTGAAGCGGATCCGCCCGGAGTGGAAGCCCGCGCACCCTGCAAGTGCTCGATGCCGACCGGCAGATAGATTCCGGCAAAGCAGAGATTGATGAAGACATGAAAAACCGGCCGGCGGATTGCCTTCAGCCACGATCTCTGAGTCGGCGTGAGTTGGCTCCTTCCTGAGACGCGTCTTCTGTCGTCCCGGACTTCGCGCAAGTCTTCGCAGCGTGAATGTCCGGGATCTCTCAGGGAATTGCGAATTTGGTCCGGGAGATTCCGGACACGCGCTCACGCGAGGTCCCGAACGACAAGCGGTCGATCCATTCTCCCTCTGCTTGCGGGGGGGGCAGCACTCCCTTCGCGCTGGGCAGGCACAAGCGCGCCTTCTGTCGTCCCGGACTTCGCGCAAGTCTTCGCAGCGTGAATGTCCGGGATCTC
>CAZGVT010000196.1:0-6146 GCA_964529255.1 uncultured Alphaproteobacteria bacterium
CCGTGCCCGAATTAGCTTCGACGTTTGCGCGGGTCGTGTCGAAGTGCGTATTATTCGGGATGATCTTGCCTTCGCGGCAAATCGTCGAAAACAACAAATTCTCCGCCACGCGCCCCTGATGCGTGGGAATCACAAACGGAAACCCGGTGATGTCACGAACGGCCGCCTCCAGTCGGTAAAAGCTGCGCGATCCGGCGTAGCTTTCATCTCCGGTCACCAACCCGGCCCACTGTTGATCGCTCATGGCCCCCGTGCCGCTATCCGTGAGCAGATCGACGTAGATCGCTTCGGACGGGATCATAAAAACATTGAACCCCGCCTTTTTCAGCAGGAGTTCACGTTCGTCGCGGGTCGTCTGACGAATTCGCTCGACGACCTTAATGCGAAAAGGTTCTGCAGGAAATTTCATGGTAGGTCACGACAGGAGCTCTTTCAGCGGCTCCATAGCAATCGCGGTGGCATAGTGGACGATCATTGCGCTCGGCGTGCGGTAACCCGTGTTGCCCTCCACACCGTGAGTGGCGATAATATGGGCGACTTCCGGCGGCAAGCCATGTTTGGACGCCAGTGAAGCGCCAATGAACGGGTGACGCAGGAATTTTCCCGTCGGGCTGGTCACGAAGCCAGATTCCGTCTCCATGTACTCAATCAGTTTGCCGACGTCGTGCAAGAGCGCTCCGCAGCGGAGCACGTCGCGATCAATACGAAAGAAATGCGGATACGTGTTCTCCAGGACATCCGCCGTCGCCATCGAGATTTGACAGACGCTCCGAATGTGCCGGACCAAATTGATCGGATTGTTCGGAATCTGCATGGTAAAAGGAATGCGATCGAGATCGTTGATCGCCCAACCTCCAAGCACCATTGCCTCGCTGAACACGGCAACAGTCTGCTGGCGAAGGTGGCTGTCGGTGATAAACGAGATCTCGGGAAGCAGTTCAAAGAGTTGATCTTTCATAATCGTAGTGAGTCAATAGCGTGCAGCTATTCCGGTTGGCCGGGAGTGTCGCCCGCGGTTTTGATTCTTGCGTAAATAAAGGCATCGCCTACCTTGTCCGCAGGCGTGTAGTTCGCCTTTATGTAATCGGTCAATCGGGAGTAGCGGTTAATGGAATATTGGACAAATGTAAACGGATAGTCGGTGATCCGGACAAGATCAACAATGAGTTCCGGCTGCCTGTCGCGCAGGTCCGAGACAAACATCTCCTCAGCCTCACGATGGCTCTCGGCACGCGGAGCGCGCGAAGTCCACGGGTCGAAGGCCGATGTCGACCACCCGGTGATATAATGGCACAGATAATCCCGTACGCCCGGCAGCCGATTCGAAAGAAAGTAAATCTGCGGACAGTAACCCCACACGACGATGCAATCACTTGGCGCCGTGCGACCGCGCACATATTCGGCGATGCCGTACTCCTGTGCCTGCGGTCCTAAAGAGAACTCCGACATTCCTGCGGGAGGAAACCGCGGATTTCGCTCATGCCAGTGAGGAAAATGCGTTGCCCCGGTATACGCCGCAACCGAGAGGATCACGACCGCCCCCGCGAAATGCCAGCGGCCCAATCGACCGAATCTCATTACCGCGAAGGACCCGGCGAGGGCAAGCACAGGGAACAATTGTATCCAATAGTGCCCGTAAAATCGTGAACCGCTCGACACCGCCAAGAACGAAACACCGAACAGGATCAAGACCCACGCATTGCTGTCCCGTTTTCGTTCGCGGTACAGCCAGATGGCGCCTCCGAAGCAGGCCAGAAGCGCCGGCCACGACGTGCGCAGAAAGTCGACAGCGTTGAGAATCAGCGCGCTGAGCGTTCCGCCAATCCCGAGATCACTCGCATAGACGAGCGGATAGCGAGCCCATGAATCCCATGCCCAACCGAGGTCTCCGCGAGCCGCATAGAACGACAACAACAGGGTCCACGGCAGGAAAAATCCGGCGAGAAGTCGTGGAAGCCGACTTCGTCCGGACTTCAAGGCAGCCGGCAGGAGAAAGAGCAGTGCACTCTGACGGAACATCGTAGCCGCGCCGAGCAAACTGCCGGCGAGTATGATCCACCAACCGCTTCTGGATTTCGCGACAGTCAGAAGTGAAGCGAGCACCAGAAACATCTGCGGACTCTCGACATTTAACGCAAGCGACTCTGAAGGAGGACCAATCGTGTGACTGAGCACCCAGAACAGAATGGCGCACGGTATCGCCGCTGCAAGACTAAAAAGCAAGATTGCAATCTCGACCAGCAGCACTCCGCTTCCAATCGTTATCGCTGCGGCGGTGATGTGCACTGCCGTCATCGAGCGGCCCGAAATGTCAAAGATCAGCGCATACAATCCTGAGATTCCCGGAGGCTTCGTCGATCCCACGAGATCCGCGCCGGGAAGCCAGCCCACTTTCAGCGCGTCGGCCGCAACGGCGTACTCTGCCTCGTCTATGTTGTAAATGACATTGTCCAGAAAGTCATAGCGACTCCAAACAGTGCCGACGAGCAAAATCGCCCACGCAATGACGCGGGACTTCATGCGTCACTCAGCTCAACTGGCGACGGAATTCATCGAGCGCTCGATCCCAGCCGACCCGGAGAGCCGAAATCCAAAGGTCTGACGAAGGGCACAACTCCTCAAGATGGGGAATCTCCGATAGCGCGGGTGACAGGTGGCGCCCCATCGGACCAATGGCCCCTACCCGCATTCCCAACCGATTGGCGGCAAGCGAAGCCGTGCATATTCGCGCGATCTCATCGTCTGCTTCACCTGAGTTCGTTGCGCGATAGGCGTTGTCCGTCGGAAAATACGCCCAGCGGCATTTCAAACGCGCAGCTTCCTTCAAGTGCGCTACTTCGGGATCAATCAGCACACCCACTTCCTGCCCGGTAGAGGTAATCCGCGCAATCATGTCAGTCGCTCGCGAGAGGTCGGGGTTCGGTCTACCCCGGTCCGCAGTGAGTAATATGCGATCCGGCGTGGATCCCAGATTCGGGATCCGATCAAAATCTCCTTCCTCGCATTTCACAATGATCATAGGCAGCGCCGGACGGTCGAACAGAGCAAGCGAAATCGCCTGTGGTCCGACAAGCGCCGACATCGGAATGATCAGCGCACCTGCGCCGGCTCGCGCCGCACCGTAGACAACATCAAGCAGGTCAAGATCGGAAAGAACCCGTGAGACCGCCACTCCGGGTTCGAGGTCAAGATTGACGCGCACACTCATGCAGACTTCCCTCCGAACCTTTCCAGCAATGCCGCGGCGATTTCCGGCGGCACAAATGAACTCACGTCTCCGCCGAGGCGGGCAATCTCGCGAACGATTGAACTGTTCAAGTAAGTATACTGCTCATGCGGCATCAGGAAAACGGTCGTGATGGATTCGGCCAACTTTCGGTTGGTCAGCGCCATCTGAAATTCATACTCAAAATCCGAGACCGCGCGCACCCCGCGGATGATGGCGACCGCGCGCTGCTCCTGCGCAAAACGCACAATCAGTCCGTTGGACTTCATCACTTCCACTCGCGGTATGTCCCTAACACAGGACTCCACCTGCGTATAGCGTTCTTCCAGAGAGAACAGGGGGAACTTTCCCGGATTCGTCGCGAGCGTTACGATCACACGGTCAAATATTTCCGAGGCGCGACGAATGACGTCAATATGCCCGAAAGTAATCGGGTCGAATGTACCCGGATAAACGGCAGACTTCATCTCAGCGACCTTGAGCCGATAGCCGTTTTATCATCTCCACCACCATCCCGTCCGTGAGCCGCCGGATGACGACATCATCCATCAGTGCGCGAATCAGGAGCACGCCGCGTCCATGGTCCTTCAAAATGTTCTCCGGCTGTCTCGGGTCGGGAAGCTCCTCTACGTCGAAGCCCGGGCCGTGATCGCGGACACGGATCCTCAACCCGTCCGCCAATTGCTCAAAGTCAATCTCCACTTGCAGCGATTCGTCGAACTTGTGCGCGTGGGCGATTGCATTTGTCACGGCTTCGGTTACGCAAATACCGAGATCCGCCAATTGGCCGGGCGCGAAACCCATTTCCTCGGCGATCTTCTCGGTAAACGTATCGACTTCGATAAGATTGTCGAGAGAAGACGAGATTCTCAATGACTCCCTGCGAAGCGGTTCAGACATACTTCATCACCGTTAGCGTAAGATCATCCTGTGCCGCCTCCGCACCTCTATAAGCATGTACTTCATCCCTGATTCTCTGCACCAGTTCCGCCGCGGGCAGCTTCCGGTATTCCATCAACTTCTCAAGCAATCTATCCGCCCCAAATTCCCGCTCCGAGTCGTCCTGTGACTCCGTCACTCCGTCCGTGTAAAGCAGGAGCAGGTCACCGGTGTTAAACCGCACCGATGTTTCCTCAAAATCGAGTTCGGGAAACGCCCCCAGCAGGGTGCCGCCAGTCCAAAGCCACTCTACCGCACCGTTTGCCCTCAGGAGAATGGGTGGGTTGTGGCCCGCGTTCGCGTAACTCAGCACTTGATGCTTGCGGTCAAGAACGCCGTAGAATGCGGTCACAAAGGCATCAGGCGGATTAGTCTCATAAAGGAAATCGTTCACTTTAGAGAGGATGGTACGAATCGCGAAATTGTTGCGGGATTCTATCCGAAGACAGGCGCGAAACGTCGCCATCAGCAGGGCCGCTCCGATGCCGTGGCCGGTCACGTCGCCGATCGCGATTCCCATGTCAGTCTCGGTGATCGGGATGAAATCAAAATAATCGCCTCCCACTTCGCTCGAAGGCTCGTTCAGCCCCGCCATGTCGAACGGGGCGAAGGATGGCGCGGTCCGAGGGAGAAAACTCTGCTGAATACGCCTCGCGAGTGCGATCTCCTCTTCGATTCGCTTTGTGTGCATGCGCAACCGGTCCGCACGCGCGCGCTCCAATGCAACGCCCGCATGACCGGCAAAAATACGCAATGTGCGAAGATCGCGCGGCGTGAAAGCGTCCACCGTATCCGCTTCAATGTTCAATGCGCCGATCACTTCATCGAGGACGAAGATCGGCACCGCCAACTCCGACCGCGTGGCCTGTCGCACGCCAATGTATCGCGGATCTTTCCGCACGTCCGGCACATAGATCGGTTGATTGCTTTGTATCACGCTGCCGACAATTCCCTGACCAACCCGCACGCCCTCCTGGAACTTCCGCAGAATCTGCTCCTCATCCGCCCCGTCATAGCCGGACATCATGTCGATGTCAATTTGTCCGATTTCCCGGTTGTAGATAAATATCCCTACCGCTCCAAATCGTACCAACCGTTCCAGGGCCTGAATGATCGTGCGCAAGAGCGTGTCGATGCTCGATGCCCGCGAGAATTCCATGCTGATATTCATCAGCGTCTCGTTCTCCTGGCGCTCGCGCTCCGCCTCGCGGATCAGATCCAGCACTTCCTGCGCATGCGTCGCCTCGCGGGCAATGTCAAGGAATCGCGCAAGCGTCCCTGCTTCCGCGTGCCCCGAAGCAACCGACGTCGCCGCATGTTCGGCAGCTTCACGCAGCGCGATCAACGCTGCACGGCCACGGTCAATCTCCTCCATCGCAGAGTCAGGTGGAATCGCACCCTCCGTAGACTTCTCCTGAGATCCGCCAGAGATCAGCGAAAACTCCCCATCGCAGCCTCGACCGTCGGATAGACCTCGAAGATCGAATTCAGTTTCGTGATGACAAGAAGAGATTCGATCTTGTCGGTAACGCGTGCCAGCTTGAGTTCTCCGCCGGCATTGCGCATCGTGCTCAGCGAGGATATCAGAAGCCCGAGCCCGCTACTGTTCATCCATTCCACTTCGCCAAGATCCAGCACCACTTTCTTGTCGCCGTCGGAGACGGCTTTTTTCAAATCATCATGAAACTCTGAGGACTCCGGGCCGCCCATGACCTTGCCGCGAAGTTGAATGACAAAGAACTCCTTCTCTTTGCGGGTGGAATACTTCATACTGACCACTTCCTTATCTGCGATTTGGTTGTGTAATCTGTGTGTTGAGTGAAACGAGACAAACCGTTTTCAACGACCAATGCGACCCCGGCGATAGTCCAACAGCGCGTCCATGAAAAATCGTTTTGACGGCCGGTATCGCCGGTCTACCCGAATGCCCTTGAGAATCGACACTTCATCTTATTTTCTCAATTGTATATTCATCTTGAAT
>CAZGVT010000197.1:0-6125 GCA_964529255.1 uncultured Alphaproteobacteria bacterium
GATGAAGAATGATGCTGAATTACTCAGTAGTCCGGCAACAGCTCTACGTGTCAATAATTTACGAATAAGCAGCGTGAAATTCCAGTGAGTGCCCTCTGTACGGCTTCAGTTACCCTCATGCTAATCATAGAGATGGACATTCACGCCTGACGGCCGTTGCAGCGAGGAGGAGTTGCGCACGATTCTAACCCTACGCGGTGTCTAAATATGACCAATTTGGAAATATTCAAGTCGCCGCCGCGGCTCATCACACGCTGTATTGCAGCCTGCGCTTTCGAACATTGCATGAACAGTCGGAGTTGAATTCACCACATACCGGTTCCAGCGTCTTTCAACCTGAACAAAAAGCCTGCATGAACCAAATTATGCAGGCGTCTCTCGACCTTTCAACCCGGAATCTTCACGCGCCGATCGTCCGAAGTCTACGGAATCAAATCTTTAGTCCGATCAAGAGTCAGGCGGAGCGGCTCCCCGATCCTTCATGATTCGGTAGACCGTCTTCCGGTCAACGGCCGCTCGCGCCGCGACGCGGGAAATGTTGCCTTTCTCCTCGCCTATCAATGCCTCAAAGTACTCCTTCTGAAACTGCTCCAACAACTCTCCCTTAGCCTGATCGTATGGCACCGTCACGTTGACCTTCAACCGATGGTCGGGCGCGGAAAGGACAGTCTCCGGCAAATCCTCCTCTCGCACCACCGTGTGAGTCGCAAGAGAAACAGCTCTCTCGATGACGTTTCGGAGTTCACGCACGTTTCCCGGCCATCCGTACTTCGCAAACCTCTTGATGACCACGGGCGCAAACCCTTCGACCGAACGGCCATAACTTTGTGCGACTTCTTTCAGAAAAAGAGCGGCCAGCACCGGAAGATCTTCCTGACGCTCGCGCAGCGGCGGAACGGCGACCGCCACGACTGACAGCCTGAAATAAATATCCTCCCGCAATTGCCGCTCTTTTACGGCTACCTGCGGATCGCGGTTAGTCGCCGAGATGATACGAATGTCGAGATCAACCTCCCGATTCCCGCCGACCCGACGAATCCGGCGCTCCTGCAAGGCTCGTAGTAGTTTCGCCTGAACGGAAAAATCCATCTCGGTAATTTCATCGAAAAAGAATGTGCCGCCTGCAGCCTCTTCCAGTAACCCCTTCCGTGCCGCAACCGCACCGGTAAAGGCCCCCTTCTCGTGTCCGAAGAGTTCACTCTCCATCAGGTTTGCCGGAAGCGCGCTGCAGTTAATCGCCACAAATGGACCGCCTGCTCTGCGACTGGCCGAGTGAATTGCGCGCGCCAGAACTTCTTTCCCAGTTCCCGATTCTCCTTGTATCATCACAGTGGCTTCCGTGTCGGCGACGCGGCTGACCAGGTCGGCAACTTTTTGCATCGCGGGTGAAATCGCCACCAACGCCCCATATATTCGATGCTGACCAAGTTCCTGCCGAAGCCGCCGATTTTCCAGTAGAAGCTCGCGACCGCTGAGTACACGCTTGAGTGTCAACAAAAGTTGTTCGCGGGAGAACGGCTTCACGACATAATCCGCTGCTCCGGACTTCATCGCTTCGACTGCCGTCTCCACGGTCGCGTAGGCGGTCATCATGATCACCGGAACATCGGGTCGCGTGGACTTGATCTGTCGTAACACGTCGGTTCCATTCACGGCGCCCATCATCAGATCGGTCAAGACAATGTCCGGGTCGCTCGTTTCCGCCGCCTTATCCAATTCGCGACTATCCTGCAGCGTGAAGACTTCATAGCCCTCACGCACGAGCATCAGCTCACAGTTTTCCAGCATATCCGGCTCGTCATCAATCACCAGCACTCTGGGTCTATCGGTCGTCATGATTGCACTCTGTCGTCGTGAATCGGGAGGTAAACGGTGAACGTCGTTCCTTGACCTTCCTCGCTGGCAACAATGATAGATCCTCCGTGGTCTTCGACGATACGGTAGACGATGGAGAGTCCAAGCCCTGTGCCCAATCCCACACCCTTTGTCGTGAAAAACGGATCAAAAATCTTGCTCAGGTTTTCGGACGCTATCCCCGATCCCGAATCTGAAATTTGAATCTGTATTCGGTCATTGTTGTGTGCGGCACTCAGTCTGACCTGACCGCCCGAATCGGTAGCATCCATTGCGTTGACCAGAAGGTTAACCAGCACCTGTTCAATCTCCGTACTGTTGCCGAGCACCGGCGGCAGGTTATCCGGTACTTCATGAATGAATGTTATTCCGCGCTTTTCAATTTCCTTGCCAACCAGCATGGTGACGCCATTTGAGACTACGCCGATGTTCAACGATGATTTACCGGTCGCTGACTTCCGCGCAAACGAGAGCAGCCTGCTAACGATCTTGGAGATGCGATCGACGTGGCGATGCATCAGCGAGAGATGCGATTCCAGATTTCCTACCGCCTGTCCCGCGCGCACTTCGTCAAGCAGGATCTCGAGCCGGTTCTGGATAATACCGACCGGATTGTTGATCTCGTGGGCCACTCCTGCCGCAAGCTGTCCCGTGGCGGCCATCTTCTCCATCTGCAGCAATCCAGCCTGCGCATCCCGCAATTGCTGGGTCCTCTGGCTGACGATCAACTCCAACTCTTCGTTTTGCTTTCGGATTTGATCGGCAAGGGTCATGCGCTCACGATACTCCGCAACCACAATACGATCCGCTCTGCGTGCAATCAACCAGACAACCAGCAGCAAGGCAAGCCCCATGGCCGTCGTGCTCACGATGATGATATTGCGCAGCTCTTCGACCTTCTCATAAGCGCCGCCCACATTCATCAAGATCTCGAAGGCGACACGATTCGTGGTCTCCCGATCGGTACGCGTCTCGACCGGTACATAGGCCAGCAGATGATCCGTCAACCCGGAAGCTGTCGCCATGTGCTCCGGAGTCTGTTCTTTCACTAACTTTGAAACCGTATTCCCGGCCAATGCGGAGAGCACCATGCTGTTCGAAGTTTCGTCGCTGCCACAGAACGAACTGTCGGTGGAGAAGATCACGCGATAAGTTCGGTCAATTATGCTCACACGCTCCACATTGAAGCCGCCGACAAAGGTCTCCACCACTCCCTGCAGTTCTTCCCTTGCAATCGGGTTTTCGTAGGGGAAGGTCTCAATCGAGAGATTCCAGGGAAGCATATAAAACTTGTCCAACGCCCATGCGAGATGGCGCGCCACCGCCGCGCTGTTCTGTTCCGCCCCGGCGATCAGATCGCTGCGACCGATGCGATAGGCCAAAGCTCCGGCAGCACCGACAATGACGATCTCAATCAGCAAAAACTGGATTCCGAAGTAGCGCGTGAACTGAAACTTTGCCATAGGTCGGACTAAGCGAAATGGGAAATGCGATCAAGACAGAGCATGTAGGTTTGAAATTCAACTTCACGGCTCGCGGGCGAGTTGGGCCTGATCGCCGAGTCCGGGAGTTTCTCACCCAGGATTTGCCCCGCGAGACATCTTCGAGCGACTGCCCCATTCAGGCCACAGCGAGCTAATATAATAGAAACAGAATCTAATGCGAGTTGTTGGGGACTCTTTGCCTCACTTCTTCACAATCGGCACAGTCGACCATGTTATGGCATTATCAAACGATCCGAACGTTATATGCTGCTATTAATAATTGAATTAGAAGACAAAAATCGGCCCGGTTGAGCAGGCTGGCACGCCGGTTGCCTTAACGCTGACCGCGGGCGTTCAACGAGGCTGCACTTGGGTTCAGCCAACCGTCGCAACCCCGCACCTCCTCAAAATGCGGTGGCCGTCACAAATTCGGCGTTTGATTTGACCACCGCGACAAAGCACAACACTTTTCAGATAATCGAAATCAAGGAAACGCACCATGTATCGCAGCCGACCACTTATACTACTGCTCTTGACACTCATCTCCGCCGGACTTCTCAATGCTGCCACGCATCAGGTGAACATCATGAACTCCGCGTTCATGCCATCCGAGCTAACAATCCAACCCGGCGATTCAGTCATCTGGACCAACGATGACTCCATGCCGCACACTGTCACTGCAACCGACGGGAGTTTTGACAGCAACTATATGCCAAATGGGGCGACCTTTTCCCACGTCTTCGAATCTTCGGGTCCTCATCCTTATGTTTGTCTCTACCATTCCAACATGACCGGCGTGGTCCAAGTCGGCGAGCCCAGTGGCGGAGATACAATCTGGACTGAACTCACGAGCCCGACGTCACTTCCCCTCCTTGATATCAGATTCTGGGACTCAGATCTCGGCTGGATCGCCGGACAGGCCGGTTTGCTGCGGACTACCAACGGAGGGGATTCGTGGACTCTGTTTCAAACGGCCGACGATGCGGAAGCCGTCTTCTTCATTAGCGAATCGGAAGGCTGGGCCTGCGGGAACGACGGCATGATCCTCCATTCAACAAATGGCGGAGTCGGTTGGTCGCCACAGAACTCCGGAGTCGGAGAAAAACTCCGCGACATCTGGTTCGCCGATGAGAACAATGGGTGGGCGTGTGGGCGCGATGGCCTGCTCATCCATACGACGGACGGTGGCCAGAGTTGGAGTCCACAATCCAGCCCGGCGACGGATGATCTTCGCGGAATCCACATGCTTGACGGTCAGACAGGTTGGATTGTCGGTTCCGATGGACTGATCATGTTTACATCCAACGCCGGACAGAACTGGGAGACACAACTGAGTGTTCCGGGTGGGGAAGAAGACGAATTCGAAGCGGTCTTTGCTCTGGATGCTGATCGCGCTTGGGCCGTGGGTGGCCAGGGCCGGATCTATGCGACCAACAACGGAGGAGAGAGCTGGGATCCGCAGTCCAGCGGCACCACGGTTGCTCTCATGGATGTCCATTTCAGAAGTCTTGACAATGGTTGGGTCTGCGGCGGCGGCGGTTTCCTGGCACAGTCGAGCGAATCCGGATCCATGTGGCACACGCAGACTCCGCCTGTCGTCTCCACATTCAACAGTGTGTTTTTTGTCGATGGAACGCTCGGATTTCTTGTGACGGGCGATGGCAGAATTTTCCGCCGGGCGGATGTCATCGAGGATATCCGCGATCCAAATACGAACTCCATTGTCGCTTCCTCGCTGTTAGCGAGCAACTATCCGAATCCATTCAATCCCGCGACAACCATCGACTTCACAATCCCAATGTCCGGTCTGGTGACATTACAGGTATTCGATGTACTGGGGCGCGAAGTAGAGACACTGGTGAATCGATCACTTACCGCGGGATCCTACTCCGTCCCCTTTGTGGGGTTGAATGAACCGAGCGGCATCTACTTCTATCGCCTTAACGCCGGCGGGCAGGTCTTCACCCGAACCATGACCCTTCTGAAGTAGATAAACTGGATCGGCCGTCCCGCCTCCCTGAGATACGTGGATCTGCAGGGTGATGCGAATCAGCGGGGGCGGGCGGCTGTAGACTTTGCTTCACCCTTGTGAAAGGCACTTGCGTTAACATGAGAAGTCTGATCAGGATATTCTGCTTACTGGTGGTTGCGTGCGCCGCGAGCGCGGATCAACTGCTGTTCAAAGTGATCCCCAATGCAGCGGAAACGGTCGTCGAGTTTACCAGCGACGCACCACTTGAGACGATAACCGGCAGGACTCAGACCGCCACCGGATTCCTTGAAATCTGGGCTGCACCCGGTGGCGGTTCCGGCCGGTCGGAAATTCACGTCGACCTGGCTTCATTGAGCACGGGTCTATCTCTGCGCGACAGGCACATGCGCGAAAATCATCTTGAGACGGACCGCTATCCGGAAGCCGTATTCATACTCACTTCGCTGCAAATTCCGAGTGGAGATTTAGTGGAGGGGATACGAACCTCCGTACAGGTGAGCGGAAATCTGACTCTGCATGGCGTAACCCGCGAGCTTCGGCCCGAGACTTTCTTGACGCTCGGTGATGACGCTTCGACCTTGCGAATTGAAGCACAGTTTCCGATCAAGTTGTCTGACTATCAAATCGCGAGACCCCAGTTTTTGGTCATGAAGCTCTCCGAATTGCAGATGATCAAGGTGGATCTGCTCACAGTCCGATCCGATGCTTTCGCCCGGCCCAAATAACTTGATGAAATCAAAGCGCTCTGATCGCTGAGCGGATTTGCTCAAGCGCATCCCGAAAACATTAGAGAG
>CAZGVT010000198.1:0-6120 GCA_964529255.1 uncultured Alphaproteobacteria bacterium
GCAGGCTCTGCCTGTCCAATTCGACTCGACGGCCAGAGGCCGCCGCTAGTGGAGTAGGTGGATACCGGAGTGAGTCAGGTTCCGGCGGGGTGAGGGCACCCCGCTCGGCGAACAAGATTCACTCTGGTGTTTTTGGGATACACACTGGGGGCAGGCTCTGCCTGTCCAATTCGACTCGACGGCCAGAGGCCGCCGCTAGTGGAGTGCAAAATCCGACGGGCGGAGCCCGCCGCCAGCAAACACCGTTAATCCTCTACCGTATCATGAAGGAGAGCGATCCGAACGGACGAACTTGTGCATCGAAGCCATCCGGCGGCGCATAGTATTTTGCTCCGGCATCAATGGTGAGAAAATCCAGATCGAACCCGAGCACCCCGGCAACTTCGGGAGTCTCAAAGTACGATCGCAACGGAAGCTCCGCATTCGCATTGCCGCCCTTCGCCTTCTCTTCAAGAATGTTGTTGCGGAAGGAAAGCTCCATTCTGATGCGCGTACTCTGCGAATTCACCGGCGTCAAGCGCAGCGCCGCGGTCTGGTAAAACTGCGATGCGCGAAAGAGACCGCCCGGCTGTGTATCCTGCTGCCGCACATAACTCAGATTCGTGATCGTCACGTCGCCTACCGACAGTGCGATCTGACCCCATTCGCCGAGTCGCAGGGTCATCGCTCCTTCACCCTCGTAGCCACCGGTGTGTTCCCAGTGCATAGGATATAGGTCCGACGGAGTTAGATCATAACCCGATTTACTTGTAGGCACGAATCCCGATACCTTCAACCAGAGTCCGATGCGCTTGCCTGATCCGACGGCCGAGAGTTTATCCAACCCCGCTTTCACGGTGAGTTCATATTGAGACAAATCCTGCGCGGAGGGCTCTTCAAACCTGTCTTCATCCCACGCCGCCCGCGCGCGATCCCACCACGGATCATCGTCAAAATGTCCGCGCGCGCCGGCAAAGAAAAAGTATCTGCCGTCCCAAGCCGGAATCCACATCCACTCAAACGAACCCGAAAGAAATCTCGGCGACAGCGTGTCGGATTTCCACGGCGCCATCTCGGCAACAAAGCGCAGCCCGATTCGCGAGTCGACGTCCTGTCTGCCGCTGATCCAGGGATCCCAGACTCCGAAATCCCACTCATTGCCCGCGCCGATAAACAGCTTGCCGCGTGAGACTTCGCGCAAGCCGCCGTCATAACCTCCGCCGATCATTCCCAAAGCCACGCGATGAAAAAGCCCGCGCGGCCGGTTGACAAGTTCGCTCGGAATATAGACCGTGTCGCGGATGATGATCGGCTCCGCGGCAACCGTGACGACTTCCGGCACTTTGATCGTGTCGTGGATGTAAACAAAAAACGTGTCGAATCGCAGCGGATCGGGCGGCGGAAATTTCACCTTGGTCGAATCAAAGTTCCAGGCCTGCAGCGCAAAGCCCGACGGAGAATAACGGAAATATCCTTCGACGGTGTTCCCCTTGTAGCCGCGATAAAGTCGCTCCGCGATACCGCCCATCAGTCCGTAGCCAAGCGCCTGACCGCCATAACTCACGCGCGATGTGGAATCGAATTTGGTAAAAAACGACTTGGACTCGTGAATCTCCACATTCGGCGGCAGCTTGTAGGAGCGCAACAGCGAATCCAGTCGCGGAGCGATTCGTTGCAGCTTGATCACGCGACCCGAGGGATATATCTGGATGAAATCGTTCTCATCGAAGCCGTCATTGAGCAGATCGGTGACCGTGATCCGGTCGATGGGATCGGAACCCAGTAACAGCTCATCCCGAAAGACCGTGATCTCGCGCGGCTCGCTGACTGTTTTCAGCGTCACCAGTTTGAACTCCACGTCGGCGGCAAAGCCGACGCGAAGACTCATTGCGATGGCCAGGGCGAACCACAGATAGGGCTTCGCGTGGTATGATCTGCTTTCCGGATTCTGGACTCCGGAATTCTCCGCGCCGTGCGGGGTGCCCTCACCCCGCCGACGTGCAATCGACTGCGCGCGACTCCGATTCCGGCGGGGTGAGGGCACCCCGCACGGCGAAAAACCAATATTGAACTTTGATATCTGATAGTCGATTCTGGGCTTCACTTCCTCGCTCCCTCCAGTTGCGTGTCTTGAAGCTGCCGGTAGGCTTTCATCTTCTCCCACTCGCCGGTTGTGCGATAGGCATCTTCAAGAAACCGGTAAGCCATCTGTTTCTGTTCGTCGGTCATCGGAAACTCAAGCGCTTTCGTGCCGTGCTCTATGGCCTTCTTCGGATCATTGGCGGCGAGGCGGGCGATCTCAAGAAATCCCGCACCCTGTCCACTCCACGGAAACCTGGTGGCCTGAAGGTAATAGTTCAGCGCGCCATGCACGTCACTCTTTTGCTCCAAATCCTGCGCATACCCGTAGAGCATCTTGCCGTAGTTCTCGCGTTGCTCCGCCGGGGCATCCGGTGCGGCATCGATCAGCTCCTTCATTCTGGCAAGGCCATCGGATTTTGTGCCTTCACGAAATTCCAGCAGCGCAAGCCGGTAGCTCAGTTCATCGCGCACGCGCTCTGTGCGCGCCGCCTTTATGCCGCCCAGATAGGCCTCGCGCGCCTCATTCCAGCGAGACTCGCTCTCCGCGCGAAAGGCCGCATCGCGATACTCCGCGGCGGCAATACCTCCGTCGTCCCACTCGATCCAGTCGATCGTGCGCTGTAATTCCTCCGCGTCGGCTTCACTGGCGGCATTCTGCCTTGCCGCGCGAAACTGTTCAAGCGCCAGCCGATCCTGGTAGGTTCGGATATAGGCCTCGCCAAGATAAGTTCGGTAGTGATTCGGAACCTTCGCGGAATCTTCATTCACCAGATAGTGTATGGAGATGGCCTGTTCGAACGCGGTCACTGCGCGATTGTATTCTCCCGACTGCAAACAGGCGTAGCCAAAGCGGAACCAGAGCGGATCATCCCCCTGGCGTTCGTTCAAGATTTCACGGTAGAGATCCTTGGCCTTGGCCCATTCCTTCAGCCGGTCGTATGTGGCCGCGAGCCAGATGGAAACCTCTTTCATTTCCGGAGAGACTTCCATCGCGCGCTCGAACTCCTTCTGCGCGCGACGAAATGCCGACTCTGCGCGTTTGCGCGAATCCAATTCACCGGAAGTCAGCGCGGAATCTCCCATCGCCCACTTAATCGTTCCGAAGAGTCCGCCGGGCCGTTTCAGCGTCGTATCGATCCCGTGCCGGTGCAGCGAATCGGCTTCGGCGAGAAACGCCTCTCCAGCCTTGAAATCGTCGCGGCCATTTTCGAATAGCCGTTGAGCTTCGGTCAGATCTTTCTTCTCGCCGAAAATGTCTTTGGCGAGTGAGTCGGCCTGCTTCGCCGTTACGGAGTCTACACCGGCAGGCGGCTGACCCTTCTTCTTCTCGGCGGAGATCGCGCTCGCCGAGATCCCGAACAGGAAACATGCCGCCAACACCCACCCGCTGAGTCCGCTTGGTAAAAAGGCCATTATGTCGCGAAACAGCTTTGCACTCATCTCATACTCCTTGCCCTTCTGCATACGTGTCATGTTCATCGTCCCACTCGCGAGCCAAGACCGATGCCGATGGAGTCCATCCAGTCGTGGAAGACGCGATAGAAATCGTCCGTGCGGTCAAGCGTCGGTTTCTCGCGCATGGCGGTGATCGCGGAAATGAGCGCCGCGGCATCGCGCGAAACGTGGCCCATGCCGAAGAATTGCGACCGCGATTTGAAATCGGAATCGGCCAACAGGATCCCGGTCCCACCGCGTGTCAAGAAAATCTTGAGCTGATGCTCGGGCTCGCTGAATTGCACGAAAATGTCCCAACCTCCGTGGCTGGCTCTGCCCTTCAGATCGCTCGACTGGGTTTCGAGATAGGATTCCACGACCGGCGGGAACTGTGCCCGCTGATTGCGCAACCAGTTCAGCAAACCGGAGAGTTCACCTTCGCCGACTACGTCTTCTCCGGGGCCGCTCAAGCCGGTGCTTGGGCTGGTTCCCGTGGAAGTGCCGACATTGCTGGTGTATTTCTCTCCGCGCGCGGCTCCGGGAGTCGGTGAGGTGGAGACCAGATCGCCTCGACTGAGTCCGGTTGCCGGAACATCGCTTGCCGGAGCATCGATCGTGGGCCCGGTATACGAGGGGACGGTGGCAACTTCCAAGTCGGGAGTCCCTGCACCGAGATAATTCTCTCCTCTTTGCGAAACCGGAGCCGGAAGCGCTGCCGGTGGCCGTGAAGGCCCCTCCTCGGCTCTTTCGGTGAGAATATCCGGGAGCGGTGAGGCTACGGGTTCAAGCCGTGAAGGCTCGCGGTCCTCGGGTGGCGCATCAAACAGTTTGTGCACGAATCCGAATTCGGGTTCCTGTTCCGAAGGCTCGGCAACCACAATTTCCGAAGGCTGTGCGCGCATTTCCGTCGGAGCGAGCACCGGCGCGACCAGCGACGCCGATGCGATGCCGGCTTGAGCGATTGGGATCGGCTTGGGCCGCGGACGCTGTTCTTCGCGGATAACCTCTTCGATCGGAATCAGCGTTAACGGCAGCCTCAGTTCGAGCAGCGGCATTGGGAGGTTGACATTGGGGATCGTGAGCAGCAGCACGACGGTGACTGCAAGTGACGCACCCCGAATCGTGTTTTTGACCTGGCGTTCACTCATGGCATCACCGGCGGAGTTCCAACTTGAGGATTCATCGCGATACTGATCGGAATTCCCTGCTTTCCAGCCGCCTGCAGGAGCTGAATCGGGCGATCCCATACGGCGCCGCTATCGGCCTTGAGGATCATTCGGCCTTCGGGCTTCGCCGCCTTGTACTGCGCGAGCAGCGTGTCCGCGCGCGCGAACAAAACGGTATCAATCACCGAGGAATCGGCCAGCAGTTGATCCTCGACCACGACGGCTCCGCTTCGCATCACATGAAAGATCATCTCATCCCCGACGCGCAGATCGGGCTGGCCCTGAGCGTAGTTCGTGGGGAGTTTCAAAGGCACGAGATCTTCCGGCACAATCACCAGAGAGATCACGAAAAACAGCAGCAGATTGAACGCGAGGTCAATCATTGAAGTCTGCGCGTCTGAAAACGCGGTTCGCTTGCGCTTCATCTCGCACCCGAGAGCATGTCTCGCAATTCGGCCAGCCGCGCTTCAAGGAGATGGCGGCCAATGATGCCGATGAGCGCGACGATCAGCCCGCAGACCGTGGTGACCATGGCCACATACATGCCGCCGGCGATGGTCTGCATGGTGACATGTTCGACGAGCGTCTGTTCACTGAAGACTTGGACCAGCCCGACCACGGTGCCCAGCAGTCCGGCGACCGGCGCGCCGCCGATCATCAGGTCGAGGAACAGAAAGCGATTGGACAGGCTTTCGATCTCCCAGTCTATGGCTTGCTGTAAATCAGCCGATTGAGTCAATTCGGTGGTCTTGCTCTTGAGTTCGGCGAGAAACGGCTTGCGGTAGAAAACGATCATGTAGTAGATCGTGAAGCCCACGCCCACGAACAGCAGAATCCCCTGGAAGAAGTAGATCCATACATCGAACGTGCGGACCAGCACAATCAGCTTGCCGATCTTTTCCGACATCGTGACATAGCGAGTGCCTTGCGGGGTGGACGCAAAGGCAATTCCGTTGTAAATCAATGCCGCCAACGCGCTCATCAATGCAAGCATCAGAGTCTCCTTCCGGTAAAGTGTCTTGAGCATTCGCATAGTCCTGCATTTCCTTTCCTGGTGTGCCCTTTCCAACCTATAGAATCGAATATAGTTTTAGGGCCGGTTAATTGCAAGTCATTTCAAATTGTTGTATCTTTGGTAAGAGGTGGCATGCCGAGACTCGGGCTGGCAGTTCGGATGGGATGTTGCCGGAATGCAGCAAATCCGGGGCCACTGAGCAGGGTACTGAGCGATATGGGCGCGTATGAACGGCCATGAAGACCCCAGAACCTTCGTGCAAAATGGTGCAAGGGTCTTGACATTTTGAGAGATATTGATTAGATTTCCTGCTTGTAACCACCGCCGTATATCAGCCGTCACAGTTCCTCCATGACCCGTCTTATTCTGCTCGCGACCGCCGCCCTCGGCCTGCTGCTCGCTTCTCTTCTTTCCGGATGTACAAGCCGACCGCAGCCTGCCTAG
>CAZGVT010000199.1:0-2048 GCA_964529255.1 uncultured Alphaproteobacteria bacterium
CTTCAAGATGACAAGATTAATGTGGTAAGCTTCGATTCCGGCGGCGTGAGGGCACACCGCTCGGCGAAGCCCCCCCCTTGTTCCCCCCACGGAATGGGGGAGACAAAATCAGACCGGGCGGCCAGATGGCCGCCCGGTACTTATATCTATGTAGCCGCTTTGAGCTTGATCGTGAAGTCGAGGAATTGCTTGATGAATCTCTCGACGCGGGCGGACAGCTTTTCATCGATCAGCTCGCCCTCTGCGGACCAGACTTTCGGCCCATGCGGAACATTGATGGTCGCTGGGATCACGACCGCGCCGAGGACGGTGAGCGATTGCCGGAGATGCGGCTGACCGCGCCACGTGCCCCACGGTCCGTCGGTCGCACCCATCAGACCGACGACTTTTCCCGCCCACGGATTACCCTCGCCGCGGCTCGTCCAATCAATCGCATTCTTGAGCCCACCGGGAATGCTGCCGTTGTATTCGGGACTGGCGATGACAATGCCATGTGCAGCGGCAAGCCGGGCTTTTAGCGTCCAAGCTTCCTGCGGGAGGCCGTGCTCGTTCTCGTGGTCGCCGTCGTAGATCGGAAGGGGAAAGTCCTTGAGATCAAGACGGTCGATCTCGATGTGCGCCTGTTCGAGAAATCCGTGCGCAAGTTCGAGCAGCATGCGGTTGTAGGAGCCGCGCCGCAGCGACCCGGGAAGGGTGACGATGCGCAACAGATTCATGCTACTTCATCCACTTCTTGAACCACCCGGCGATGGCTTCGAGGCGGATGACTCTGCGGTCGGGGCGGCCTCCGCGAGACATGCCGTGGCTTTCTTCGGGATAGCGATGCAGTTCGACAGGGCGGCCACGAAGTTTGAGTTGCGCATAAAGCTGCTCGGCCTGTTCGATGGGGCAGCGCAGATCGAACTCCTGATGCTCGATCAAGAGCGGGGTGCGGATATTCTCGATCAGGTAAAGCGGATTCATCTTGCGGTATCCGTTCGGATTCTCCCAGGGGTAACCGCCGAACTCGAAATTATCCAGACAGCCGATGTCCGATGTTCCGACAAAGGATTCCAGATCGACGACCGAGCGCTGGGTGACGGCAGCCTTGAATCTGCGCGTGCGGCCTACGACCATGTTGGTCATGTAGCCGCCATAGGAGCCGCCGGTGATGCCCATGCGTTTCTTGTCGATGAAAGACTGAGCCTCGAGCCAGTCGGCAGCAGCCATCACGTCATCGTAATCCTTAGTGCCCCACGCGGCGACGATGGCGCCGGCGAACTCTTTGCCGTAGCCCTGCGATCCGCGCGGATTGGTGAACATGACCACATAGCCTTGCGCGGCCAGGAATTGCATTTCGTGAAAGAACACTCGTGAGTATTGCGCGCGCGGGCCGCCGTGGACTTCGAGAATTGACGGATATTTTCTTCGCGGGCGGAAGTTCGGCGGCAGGACCAGCCAGCCGTGAACGCGCGTGCCGTCGGCGGATTTGAAGCGCACTTCTTTAATCTTGCCCAGTTCGCGGGCGGCCAGATAATCGGTGTTGAACGACTTCAATTTGCGGAACGCCGGCCGCGCGGCTTTCAAGTTTTCGCAAATGTGCATGGTGCCCAGATTCTCGAAACCGACTTGATGCAGCACCAAAGTCTCACCCGTAATGTCGAACAGCGGGACGGTTCCGGGTGCTCTCCAGACTTCGCGCGGATCTCCTGCGGCGAGCGTTTTGCGCGCGATGTAGACATCACCTTCATCCGAGATCTGATAGTAGAAACTCTTGCTGTCCTTACTCCATCTGCACAGCGGCGCATCGAGCCCGAAGCCGAGATCACCGATGGAATGATCGCCGGGTTGTCGATCAAACTTGGGAGTGAGGTTCCGCTCCTTGCCGGTTTTCAGGTCGACGAGATACGGGTGGACACGCTCGACATTCCAGGCGTCGCGGGTATTGTGGTGTCCGAAATAGAGCAGGTACTTGCCGTCGGGACTGAAGCTGGGTGCCATTTTTTCACCGTAGTCGATACTCAGGCGCTTCACTTTCCGTTGCTTGAGATTGAGCAGCAGCAGGTCGA
>CAZGVT010000199.1:2058-6107 GCA_964529255.1 uncultured Alphaproteobacteria bacterium
GGCTGGAGATTGGCAACGTAGGCGACGGTCCCACCATCCGGAGAAATCGTGTAGGAGAGGATGTCATCTTTCCCGGTGGTCAGTCTGGTGAATGCGGACTCCGGACACGGCTTTCCGGCTTCCTTGGAACGCAGATCGAGATGATAGAGGTGATAGCGTTCGAGCGGCAGAAATCCGTCTCCATCCATGCGATAGTAGAGCCGTGTGACTTTGCGCACGGCGGGAGCTTTGTCGGACGGCTCCTTGCCCTCCTTGATGGCCTTTTCAGCTTCTTCATCGGGATCGGCGGGCCGGAAGCGCAGGACGAGCGCATTGCCGCCCTCGGCCCATTTGGCGGAGCTGAACGAACCGCGTTGTTTGAGCAGCAGTTCGGCATTTCCGCCCGATCGCTGCATCACATAGAGATAATCTTCGCCTTTTTCGTGGCGAAGGAAAACTAATTTTGTACCGTCCGGCGACCAGGCGGGTTCGCGGTCGGAGTGGTCACCGAAGGTCCATTGGCGCGCTTCGCCGGTGCGCGTGTCGAGCACATGCAGATTCGCGAAGTATTTTTTCTTTTCGAAGTCGCACCACCACTGCGTGTAGGCGAGCAGTGCACCATCGGGGCTGAGGGCGAGCGCGCGCGGATGTTTGAGCAGTGCGAAGTCTTTGGCTTGGACGAATCGTTTGGCGGACGAGCGGGCAGTTTTCTTTCTTGCGGGCATGGAAACGTCTTTCATCAGATGAAGAGCAAAGGAGATCGTGTCAGAGTGGAAGTCCGGCACGAGAGATTAACAGTGTGGGTCGATATCGGCGACCGAACAGGCAGGTGGAGTTGGTAATTTCGGTTCTACTCGCTTGGACGGGCAATCACCAGTACGTGACCATCAGGATCACGGAAGTATGCCGCCTCATCCCCCCATTCACGAACCGACCACGGCGAGAGCGGGACCGCTCCGGCCTCGAGCAGGGAGCGGATTTGTATCTGCGGATCATCGGTGTGAAAATACAGCTCCGCACCGGACAGCTCTCCGGGACGAATAGTGTTCGGCACAATTCCGGTGTTGTGACCGAAGGAATTCCGCTCGTACAAGCCGAGTCGACGGCCGACCTCGATTTCGAATTCGGCGTAAACGGAGACATCAACGGTCTGCTTGAAAGCAAATGCCCGGCGATAGAATTCCGCCGCGCGCGGGACGTTCTCGACGGCCAGAATGGTCAGCAGGTGCGTCATTTCGGGCTTCGTGGTTATCCGCCGGCGCCGCGCTCTTTCGCCCTTCTCCAAAGTTCGCGGAACATCGCGAGCACGGTAGAGTCTTTGATCGCCCAGGCCAGCCAGGGGTGCGTCACGAAGTAGTAGTATATGAGTCCGGCCAGCGGCACTCCGACGAGCACAAAGAATCCGTGGTGGCGATGTTCGAGACGATCACCGGCACCGAGTTCCGAGAGAAAGCTCCATGTGCGGTCATCTTCGTAGTCCGTATCGTTCAGCACGAGGGCGAGGTAGCCCCACATGACTGCGACGGGCACGGTCAGCAGCAAGACGGTGCCAGGAAAGACTGCCCACAAATGCTCGGCTCCGATGAGCAGAATGCACAGACCCGCACCGACGATCAGACCGAAGAAGGTCATGATGCGATACTGACGGATCATCAGTCGCTCTTTGCGAATAATCGGTGGCGCGCCGAGCAGGAGCGGAAAGTAGATGCGGCTTATCATGGAAGCGAACATGGCGAGCCAGAAAACGGAGATGAAGAACCAGACCGGGCGGGCATCGATGAAGTTGATGAGGTCGCCGTTTCCGGCGATTTGTGAAATCGTACCGGAGACGACCAGCAGGACGGTGAGGGTGAAGAACCAGAACATCTTGCCGCGGTCTTCGAGCCACATCCCGACGGTAGAGCGCTCGGTGAGTCCGCTCCGGCGGCGGAAGGGTTGGAAGCAGAATGGGCAGCGGCGACCGAACCGCTTTCGGAGCGGTATCTTTCTTTGGCAGTGTCTGCAACGCTTCGGAGACATGAGGTAGATTCAAAGTTCTTGAAGACAGGGCGGCATCAACCGGGGAATATAGCTCGCAAATCCAGAACTCGCAAGGAAAAAAGTCAGAACTGTTTGCAGATGCGGAGGGCATGATGTGCAAATTCGTGTGCGCTGTCAAACAGGCAAGTGTTATATGCCGTTATGACATGTACAACTGCCATTACGGCGAGTGCAAAAGACGGCACTTGCCAAGCGATTATCATAAAATATTTAAAATTATATCTTTACGCCGATTGGCACAGACTTCGCGATAGGATAAAGCAAGCACGGCAGAACCGCACAATTCAAAGAGAAGGCCCAATGAACAACAACTGCTGCAGTCCAAAAGGAAGGAACACCACCATGTCGCTCATCAAGTACAGACCGGTCAGCCCGGAAATCAACCCGCTTTGGATGGAGAACTGGACTCCCGTATCCCGCTTGATCGACGAATTTTTCAACCGCGGCCGGGAGGTCGAGGCGCGCATCTGGGGTCCGAACGTGGACATCGTCGAGAATGAGACTCACTACGAAATCCTGGCCGAACTGCCGGGCGTGAAGCTCGACGATGTGAAGCTGACGCTGAACAACAATCTGCTCACGATTTCCGGCGAGAAGAAGCAGGAGATCAAGGAGGAGAAGGAGAACACGCTTCGCGTCGAACGCACGTACGGGCGGTTTGAACGCAGCTTCAACTTGCCGCGAACAGTGAAGGCCGATCAGGTTCGGGCTTCGTTTGAAGACGGCGTGTTGCGGGTTGCGCTGCCGAAGGCGGAGGAGTCTCGGACGCGGACGATCAACATCGAAGTCAAAAAGTAACTTGCAGTCAGACCCGGCGGTCGGCTGCAAGCAGCCGGCACGGCCCGGACCATTGTCAGCAACTGAAAGCGCGAGCCTATTCCGGGTCTCGCGCTTTTTCATGTGGTTACGTCGGCCTCGGTCAGAATTTCGATCACAGAGCGACTCAGCGATTGCGTGGAATGGTACAGAATGGTATCTTTCCGGCGAGCTTATCACTTTACGGAATGCACGGAGGCGAAATGCTGTTTGGAGCACATGTCACGGTAGCCGGGGGCTTGTATAAGGCATTCGAGTGGGCGGATGAATTTGAGTGCGAGTCCATTCAGATTTTCACCAAGAGTCAATTGCAATGGAAAGCGAAGCCGATTGAACCGGAAGATATTGAGCGCTGGTTTGCAGCATGGGAGCAAGCGGAGTGGATTCCGTGTTTCGTGCATGACTCCTACTTAATCAATCTTTGCAGCCCGGAAGAAGAGTTGCGCAAGCGATCGATTGATGGACTGGTCGATGAAATTGAGCGCGCCGGATTGCTGGGGATTCCGTGGGTGAACTCTCATCCCGGATCGCACAAGGGAGCGGGAGAGCAGTTGGGACTGGACAACTGTGTGAAGTCGGTGAGAGAAGTACTCGCGCGCACGGAGGGATTGGGTGTGGGGATTCTGCTCGAGACGACGGCCGGTCAGGGGAATGATCTGGGAGCGAAATTCGAACAGCTTGGGTATGTACTCGATCGGGTGAAGGATGAAGACCGGATGGGAGTGTGCGTGGATACGTGCCACATATTCGCGGCTGGCTATGATCTGCGCACGCCGGATGCGTACGAAAAAACCTGGTCTGAATTTGATCGCATCATCGGCTTGCAGTGGCTGCGGGCATTTCACTTGAATGACAGCAAATTTCCCTGCGGCAGTCATCGCGACCGCCATGCGGCAATTGGCAAAGGTGAGATTGGCGAAGCGGGTTTTCGGTTATTGGCGCAGGACGCGCGCTTCGAGGCAATGCCCGCGACGACGGAGTTGCCTGACGAGGACACTCCGGAGAGCATCGAGCGGTTGAAACGGCTGCGGGACGAGTGACCACGGTACAGAAACTCCCGTTGGTGACGAAGGGGATATCTGTCACTCCTTCCAGCAAGATTCCGGCCGGGTTGCGCGCGTTTCTGTACGCGCACACCCTGAAGTGATGAAGCGCTTAACCCGGCTCGGCGAGTTAAGCCTCCAATGCACGAGATCATTCGCGTGGACGGCGGC
>CAZGVT010000200.1:0-2196 GCA_964529255.1 uncultured Alphaproteobacteria bacterium
GTTGCTGCTGCCCGGTGAACGTCTCGGTGTCCGGAGATCAGCCTCTGCCGGTTGATCTGGTTTCGCTATCCGCTTCGGCAGGCGACCGCCATGTCAATCTGAGCTGGGTGACCCGTGCTGAGGCTGGCATTGACTACTACCTGATCAATCGCAATGACGGCGCCGAATACCAGGTTGACGGTCTTGGCGACAACGCGACCGGCCATACCTACACGTTCGTTGACACCGACGTTGTCAACGGCACGACCTACAGCTACCGATTGGTGGCTTACGGCATTGACGGCACGATGTATGCGTTCTCGCAGCGCGCGGAAGCGACTCCGTCGGATGCGCCGGTCGTGACGAACTATGCATTGCTGCAGAACTTCCCGAACCCCTTCAACCCGAGCACCTCGATTACGTACTCGGTGAAGGAAGCCGGCCATGTGAAGCTGACGGTGTTCTCGATTGACGGTCGCGAAGTCGTGACGTTGGTCGACGGCGCACAGGATGCCAACGTGTACACGGTGCAGTTCAACGGTACCAGCTTTGCAAATGGCGTCTATCTGTACACGCTTGAAGTGAACGGCTTCAGCGACACCAAGAAGATGGTGTTGATGAAGTAATGTCCCGTGCTCGCGTGGGCGAGCGGGAATCTTCAGGCCTCGGCAAATGATCTGTCAATTTTTGTCAAACCTGCGGCGACGGCCCGTGTCGTAATCGCGGGGACGGCAATCTGACCGAAACTACAACGGGCACGAGGAATTACAACTCGTGCCCGTTCTCCTTCACGGATTAAGCTTTACGAATGCATTTTCAGCGGAGAAAGCCCATGAAAAAAGGTGTTGTTCTTTTGATCGTGGCGGCAGCCGCGATCGCCTTGGTGGTGTATGCAAGCGCACCGATGAAAGACCCGCGGGTCTTATCCAATTCGGTTGCGATCTCTCATGATCAGTTGGTCATGAATGACGGTTGGACGGACCTTCCGGACAACCATTGGTACGATGAGTTTAACGGCGGACATGGACGCGGTAACCGCAATACGACCGACCTGTTTGATACGCTGCTATGGTTGGACGATTTTGAGGGCAGCCAGCCGGCGTGGGTATCGGAGGATTTGACCGGTACCGCTACGATGTATTGGCATGTGGACAATGTGCCGATTGGCGATCCCGATGCTCCTGCGTGGTGGTTTGGTGATGCATCGATGACGGACAATGCGGTGGCACCGGGAGGTTACTTCGACAATCAAATCGAGCACTTGAACAGCCCGACGCTCGATCTGTCGAGCGCAACGACACCGATTGATCTGAAGTTTAAGGCGCGCTGGAAGATCGAAGTTCCCGGTGGCGAAGATCCACCGTATAATATGTGGGATGGTTGGAATGTCTGGACGTCGACCGACGGTGGGGCGTCATGGACTGTTCGCAACCCCGTCGCACCGGCCTATACGGGAACAGATTCGTACGCATGGGGATACATCCATTGCTACGGACCCGGAATCCCGGCCTATGGCGGCACGACGTATGCCGGAGCGTATACGCTCGTTCACTACAACTTCGACGACTTGGCCGGTCAGAGCAATGTAAAATTTCGCATCAGCTTCGCGTCGGACGGCGGCTTTAGCGCCGTGGATGACTCCAGCTACTACGGCTTGATCGTAGACTCCATTCGCGTTACTGACGGTTCGGCAGTGAATAGTGTGCTGCTGTCCAACGATGGAGCGGTGGATGGCTGGACCGCGAACGGAGTGCCTGCTTCGGGGAATACGTGGTCGTATCAGACCACGGAATTCCATTCCTCGAACCATGCCTGGCATGCGGCAATGGACACTTCGTTGCTGTGCTCGATTGAATCTCCTCCGATTACTTTGCCGGACACAGTTCCCTATGGCAGTACGGACACATCGAAGTACAATTTGATCTACCTCTCGTACTGGGTGTGGGGCAACATGCTGGATGCGGATGGTGACAACAACTCGGGCCTTGACGATCTTTGGGATATCTGGGTCAGCACAGACGATGGTGTGACGTACGTCCGCCTCGCTTATGACTACGGCTACAACAACGGTGAGCCGTTCCCCGGCGGTGATGCCCTGGTCGGTTGGGTGCGCCGCACGTTCGGTGTGCTCGGCGGGGCGAGCCAGCAGCTTGTCCTGACGCAGTACGGCGGCCAGACAATCCGCTTGCTGATTCGTATGAATACGGACTGCAACGA
>CAZGVT010000200.1:2206-3900 GCA_964529255.1 uncultured Alphaproteobacteria bacterium
CAACGATGACGGCGGCGTTGGACAAGGTTTGTATATCGATGACGTCGAGATTCACGGTGTGCGATCGCAGTTGACCGATGCGTCGACGAACACGCTGACGATGCCGTTCCCGACGACGATGGGGCTCGCCCGGAACTGGACGTTCAAGTACAAGAACGAGGGCGTGGCCAATCTTGGAAACCAGTTGCGCTTCCGGTTGAAGTTTTTCAAGCCGGATGGCACAACATTGCCGGCCGGTATTCAGGATTCCAACTTGATCGCATCGGGGACGCTGATTCCGAACCAGGATACGGTACTGACTCGTATTTTCAACCCGAGCGTCGTAGGTTCCTGGAGACTTCGTGTGGAGTCCACGTATACGGGCGAACAGGACTTTTCGAACGACACAACCTATTCGCCAAGTAACGGTACTAACACGGCATCGCCTGGACCTCACTATTCCACGGATCCGGACTCTAACCTCGCGTTCTATGTCCGTCCGGCCGGGCAGTATGAGTTGGGCTATAACCTGCGCAGTTTCGCCCAGACAATCATCAACCCGCGGTATCTTAGGTTCACACCGCTAGCGGATGGCGTACCTCCGGCAGATGCGGACACGTTTGACATCACGCAAGTATCGGTAATGTGGAACAACGTACCGGACGAGATGGCGCCGAGCAAAACGGCCCGGATCGAATTCTTCGATCAGGGAGTTGACGCACGGACCCCGGGCGCTCTTTTTGCCCAAATTGATACAGAGATTGACCCAAGCGAAACGGCGATTCTGGATACAGTCCCGGATCCCGACGTGTTGAAGCCGTTGTGGTGGAGAATGAGTACGGTCGGTATCCCGCAGATGGCCCGCCGCGTTGGCGATTACTGGATTTGCGTGAGTTCGCTGGATACAAGTCTAATTGATGGCGATCCGCTTCCGCAGCTTTTGGCTCGGGTCACGGTGCCACAAGATACGACAGATGGTCATAGCTTCACGCTGCGTCTGGATCAGCCCGGCTCCCCGATTCTGGCGAGCCCGAGCCGCTACCTGATTCAGTCGGTGATTCAGGCCTCTACTGTGGGTGCCGCCGGTACGCCCGGAAATCTCGTGGTTCGCAGAGGTCTCGCCAGTGGCAACATCGAGTTGAACTGGGCAGCCGCGGCGAACGCTACGGGTTACAAGGTTTACCGGATGAACACGGCGTTGCTTCCGCATACGTCGGGTACGCTGCTAACCCCGCTGCCGATCACGGGTACGTCATTTACGGACACCGGCATTGTTGGTGACCCGGGCTTGAAGTACTTCTACGTGGTGACCGCGGTTAACTAAGTGCGGAGAGACTGATCGCGATTCGCGGTCAGCTGAAAATGAAACTCGGCCCGTGGGACCTCTCGCGGGCCGAGTCTCGTTTCTCGAAGTCATGTTCACGAATCGGGTACTCGGGAAAGAGGCCATTCCGACAGAAAACTGAAGAATCGGCGGCTAACCCTTCAACTTCCTCCCTGCGATTAGTTACTCATATTAGAGGGGCCGGTATGAGCAGAGTATGCCCGGCAACTGCGCACAAGGGTAACAGTTCAGCAATAGCGAAGTTGTTCGCGTCACAACTTAGGCTGCAGGCTTGGCGCTTGCACTTATCGTGTCCGACGACCCATATTGTGCCTGGAAATCCTTACAATTCTACAATGAGGCGATCATGATGACCGTGCTACGACTCCTG
>CAZGVT010000200.1:3910-6079 GCA_964529255.1 uncultured Alphaproteobacteria bacterium
CGCTTTGTGCTGCAAGCTGTGCTATTGCTGTACCGCCCGCTCCCACGCTCTTGCAGGCTGTCCACCGTGACGGACAGACTTTCGTGACCTGGTCCGAGGCCACGGGTGTGGCCACACGTTACAACGTCTACCGCAGCACGGCGCAAATCACGAGCGTTGCGGGTCTTGTGCCGTTGGGCAACGTGGACCAGAACTCGTCCCGCGACGCACGCGGTCAGACGGCGGAAGGCGGCGGCGCAAAATACTTTGCCATCAATCCCAATACGCCGCTTCCCGCGTCCAAGGGGCTTTTCGTTCACACCTCGGGAGCCGGGGGCGCGTTCTACTATGCGGTGACATCTTATGACGGCACAGGAGAAAACACATCCGTATCGCTGGGACTGAATTCGCTCATTGCCGCCGTAAACGAGATTCTGGATACTCCCACCCCGGTCTTGCAGCGCACGGTCGTCTCCGGCTCCAACACTGTCGAAGTGTATGTCCATTGGGCGAGCAACTTTGACACGCCGTTCTATCCCGAGATGGCCAATCTACCTTCCTTGCCGTTTCACTTCGGGTTGGTGCGGCGTGGCGTGACCGATCCGCATCCGCTGTTGTTTCGCCCCCATGCACGCGGCGGCAGCTACATGGCCGTGGTCGGCAGTGCAGGCAATCCCGAAGAGTGGACGCTTGCTCTCGACGACGAGATTGCCGACACGACGCGCAATACGTTCTGGTTCGGCTATCACGAATCGCTTGTGCGCAACGACGGCACGCTCAATCCCGCTCCCGATTCGGGAACGGTCATGGATTACACGCTGCGGCGTTTGGATTGGACGCTCGACTGGGCGCTCGGCAGTCTCCCGCTGGACTCCAATCTGGTCTACATGTACGGCGGATCGATGGGTGCCATAGGATCGGTTTTCTATGGATTGCGTCGCCCCGAACGAATCGCCGCCATCTGGGGTACAGTCCCGAAATTTGACTTCTCGTTTCTGAATGATCCCAATCCGGCCAATGTGTACAATACGGGCATGCCGGAGCGCAGGGTGGCGGATCGTTTATGGGGGACGGTTGCCGCCGATCTTCCCGCTAGCAACGGTTACGATGCCTACGATTGGCTGAACGCGGGGACGATTGCAAAGTTGCGCACCGCCGATCACCTGCCGCCGATGATGATGTTCAACGGCAAGCAGGATGTGGTCGTCGGTTGGGGAGAGAAGATTCACACTTATGCCGACTTCGACACGGCCCGGCAGCTTTGCATGTTCTTCTTCGATCAACGCGGTCATGGCCAGAGCGGCGGCGCGCCGGCGTGGACTCCCGAGCAGCAGACCGGGCAGTGGCTTTATCAGTTCCGCCGCGACCGGTCGTATCCGGCCTTCTCACGTTGCAGCGCGAACGATGATCCCGGCGACGGCGAGATGACGAGCGGGGATTCCATTGGCGCGCTCAACGCCTACTTGAATTTTGCGAGTGTCATTGAGGCGGATAGCTTCTGGCAGGTCACGTTGACGCGCAATAGTTTGCAGTCGCAATGGGGCACGGTGCAGGCGCCGCAATCGATCTATGTAGATGTTACGCCGCGCCGCTTGCAATCGTTCGACGTATACTCGAATCCTCCTCTTGACTGGCGGGTGGAGCGGCTCAGTGACAACGCGATCATTCAAAGCGGCACGGTCTCGCCGGACGGCTTCGGTTTATTGACGGTGCCACAGGTGCTTGTGGAGGGCTCGGGTTCGCGGCTCATCATCGGCAGCGGCTCGGGCGGAAGTTTGAATCCGAATGTGCCGCCGATCTACGTTTCACTGGTCTCTCACAACGAGGAGCCACCGGGCAATCCGGATTTCATGGCCAATCCGATTGTGTTCAACAATCACCGCGCCGTGCTCGTGGACTTCGCCAACATGATCGGCGGTCTCTACGACGGGCAGGTGAAATACAACTATCAGTCGGATTGGAATTTCTTGCAGGCGGTCGATGCCTACGACACGGGTACGCCGTCAACGAACAACAAGAATGTAATTCGCTGGATGTACGAGGATCTCGGTTTTTCCATCGATCCGCACGCGCACGAGTCCGAATACAATTACGCGGACGTCGCCTATCTGATCGATCAGACCGGCGTGCCGGCATCGAAAGTGGTCGGGGGGATGATCGTATTGCCTCCGGAAAGTTCGCTGGTGGAAT
>CAZGVT010000201.1:0-6056 GCA_964529255.1 uncultured Alphaproteobacteria bacterium
AAACTGTTTCCGCCGTATCTACCAGGAAACTGGTATCAAGATTGAGAAGGGTTTCCACACATCAGGCGTTCACCTGTTCCGCCATACCTTCGCGACCAATGCGCTCGCTTCCGGGATTGACATCCGAACGGTGCAGGACATGCTGGGGCACTCGACGATCATGATGACACAGCGGTACACCAACCTGCTGCCTGGCATGAAGGAGGAGCAGATCAAGAAGCTGGACATCCAGATTGGGCGACGGAAAGATCCCGACCCAAATAATAATGATGGTCAGGATTAGTGGCCGCCGTGGACATTACAACCCGGCGGCTTTCTTTTTGGCATTATGTCAAAGTGTCCTTTTGACAGGATTGACAAGATGGCAGAAATCTGGCAGACTGTGCTAATGTAAGTATCACATAAGCTTATCAAAAAACGTCTTAGGACAAGATTAGGACATTGGGAACAAGTAGCCATACACGTAGCAAGACAAACCCCTGACAACTATTGAGTTATCAGGGGTTACATGAGTGGAGACGGCGGGAATCGAACCCGCGTCCGAGAAGTGGACCACACGGGGTACTACAGGCTTTCCCGGTTGTTTGGTTCTTGCTGACAGGTTAGACAGCCGGCAAGCCGATTGTCAGCCAGCCGCAGTTGATCTCACCAGTGCATCACGGCTCTGCAGAGGCCAGCGCTTCTGATTTGGTGTCGATTTCCGGGGGGGAGCGCGCCCTCGGAAGGACAGGCGCTAACTAATTAGGTTAGGCAGCCATTGCATAAGTGCTGTTGGCACTTGAATTTTGGAACTTGATTAAGGAGGAAATCCCAACCTCCGCCTGCACCCCATGCCATCCATGCATCCCGTCGAAACCGGATCGTCCCCGTGAAAAAACATAAAGGATGACGTACGAGTGATGAAGCCGAAAGTGATAATTGACCGAACGGACACCCCGTTATCTTATGACAATACTGAACTTAATCATCCTAAATTGGGGCAGTACATGGCTGGAACGAGCTTCAAGTCGTGGGTCCAATGGAGTTTAACCGTCGAAACGAAGGAGGGTTCCAGGCCCGAATTACGGCTACTATAGTAAACGAATATTTGGACAAAAAGTCAAGCGGTGAATTCTATCGACCGAGCCGAAGCTTGCAAGTTATTTGATAAGTACGACTCGGCTCAATACAGAGGCGCCATTTGCCTGTATTTTCGCCCAATATGACCCCGATGGGTAGCGTGAAAGATCCACAACACTGTGATGCAACCCAGGTGATAGGTGCGAAAGAGAGCGAGAATCAACCCTCCGTCCCAGGAGGTCATAGAGAACGATCTGAACTGTTGAAGGATCTCGTATCGTAAACGTGACTGTTGAGTGGCTGTTGGTGGGGTTAGGGAAAAGGGAAACTTGAAAGTCTCCTGTCCGCCGTAGTGTTTGGTCAGGAGCATAGGTTGAATCTTCAAAATGCCATTTCATCAAGAACGCATCGCCGCCCGCAACCGAGGGACTCCATGGCTGAAAGGCATCCGGAGTGACCGGAAAATCGTCGGAGATCGTGTTGCCACCGATCCAAATCTCTCCATTCCGGTCTGAACTGACCGCCTCAACTTGGTCATGATAAAAACCACCGATGTACGTCGAATAAGTCAACGACGTCAAATCCGCAGAAAAACGACTCAGAAATCCCTCAGCCTGTTCACCCTCGTATTCCGGTCTGAGGGCGTCAGGAGTTACCGGAAAAGACGAGGAGCTAGTTCTACCGCCAAGGACGAAGCCACCGTTAACATCCAGTGCCAATCCGACGGAACTTACATCCCCTGTCAATGGAGAGGTCGGGCCGAGAAAAGTTCCAAACGCCAGAATACTAGGCGATTGAAACCCAATCATATACGCTTTTCTGTGATTGGTATTTTGTGGTGGTGCCGTGTCATAGCCCGCTTCCGTCATAGGAAACGACGGCGAGTTTGTTCGCCCATACAAAAGCAAAGTATAGTCAATTATCGTGGCTAATCGACACGAAGACATCCCACTGGAGTCTAAGTACGAAGCGTAGATAACAGACGGTTCACTGACGTCAATTTGCGCTATGAACGAGGCATATCCCCATGGTCCGTGGTACTCTGGTCGAAACGCATCAGGGGTAACCTCAAGGCAACCCGGATCTCCGCTTCCTGATACCCACACACTATTTCCCGATTCCGCCGTCAGGCTGAGCAAGCCGCTGCCAGGCGCACCTGTCGCAAACAGTGTAGAATAAGTAATGCTGCTCGATTCCAGATCAAACGAGGTCAGGAACCCTGCCCAAACCATGAGTTGGTCGTATAGCGCATTGAGAGTAAGTGGAAAATCGGTGGAACGTGTGCTGCCGCAAACATAAAGAGTACCGACGGAGTCAATGCCGCAATCTTCGATAATGTCATCCTGATTCCCCCCCCAATAAGTGCTGAATTCCAAGACTGCGCCGTCACTAGAAAGGCGAGCAATAAATCCTTCGCCTGGCCCCCCTCCTTGTCCGCCAGCAGCTATCGTGTCGAAGGCATCTGGCGTTAACGGCCAACCGAAATTG
Source organism: uncultured Alphaproteobacteria bacterium (assembly GCA_964529255.1). GTDB lineage: Bacteria > Electryoneota > RPQS01 > RPQS01 > RPQS01 > CAZVXJ01. Next base: position 2,548 of record CAZGVT010000201.1, read on the forward strand.
GGCCACACACTTCCGACTACATAAATTCGGTTGCTGTTGTCAATCGAAATTGCGGTGGGCGATTCGTGGTAATTTCCGCCGATGTAAGTGGAATAGTAGAGACTGTCCGCATCCGGGGTAAACGCGCAGATGTAGACATCCGATCCTCCGCGCAGCGAATCCTGATAGACTCCCGGCGTCGTGGGAAAATCAGATGACACCGTTGCGCCTGACACGATCAGCCGGTTTTCAGAATCGAATGCAAATCCGGCCATGTCGCCTTCATATCCACTCCCACCAAGAAACGTACCATACACCAGCGGATCAATCACCAATTTCTTTCCTGTAACAATCCCTTCACACGCAAACCCATAGCGCGTCTCCGCGAGCAATCGCAGCGAAATCTCCTTGTTCTGTTGTCGCCGATTCTCAATCTGATACCCCCACGGTGCTTTTTCTTTCAGATCGCCGAGGGATGTTGCCAGCACGAGATCGCCAGAACCGTTCACCGCGAGTGGTCTTTCCAAGCCTTCGTACTCAATCACAATCTGCGACGGATCGGCATAGGGTTGGACATGATAATTGGTCTTCACACCTTGCTCATCCGCCACAAACTCCACGTCAATCCCCGGCCATACGTCTCGCGCAATCACTCTTTGATAGTGACTAACCCGGCTGCGCCATTTGCACGAATCATTCCCCAAGAAATAACTGCTGTAGTGGGTGAGCTTGTCTTCCCCCCTTAGTCCCCCCACAGAGTGGGGGGAGAGAGTCATCGAATTCGCCCCCACAAACTTCATCTTCAGCACATGCCCGCGAACAGCCACCGGCTTGACTTCCCCCTTCCCGTTCCCCCACAGGTTGTGGGGGAAAGCTTCGTCATACCTCCCCCCACTTCCTGTGGGGGGATGAAGGGGGGTGGATTCCCGCAGATCAATCGTCATTCCGGTTTCGGTGATGAAGTACGTCGCATTTCCCGCGCTTAGCTTAAACAGAAAGTCTCCCTCCCACTGCCCCTCGTTCGCGACAAAATAGACCTGCGCGGGCAGGGCATTCGGCTGTGCTGAATCTATAGCAAGAAACAGCAACAGCCAGAGCGCGTGTACTACAAGCACACTCGGCCTTGTGCTTTTGTGCAAAAAAGAATCTCTCACGTCTCGTTCATCCTGTGGTCACAAACTACCCCGCAACATTCCGGTCGCGGGGTAGTTCTATTTAACTCCGTGTGAATGGCCGTGGCTATGTGACCGTCGGGGACGGCAAGGACGTAGGAGAGGGTGCGGTTCATTGCATATTCGGTCCCACTGGTGTCTAATATGGCTCGTCTGCAAGGAAAGTCAAGCCCGAAAGCAGAGAAGAATTGCAGGAACACTGAAGAGATCCGGCGGACTCCGCTGACTCTTCCGCCGCGAAATGCGGAAGACTCGGCGTCAGCATGTCAAACGCACGAGCGAACGGAAACACCGGCAGATGAGCGCTCGCAGTGCGGTATTACCTTGCCGACGGATCAGCACTCTGTACGCATATTCCGAATCTCTGACTCCTCCACATCCCCGGACCGGCACCGGCAAAGAGTGAAAAGCAAGTGTCAAATCTCAAATGCCAAAGTTCAAAAAACACGGCGACAAAACGGAAGGAGCCGGCATCGAAGGTTGAGATCCGACGCTTGGCTCTTCTCGTTCAGCCCTTCATGAGTGCATGACCGATGACCTGACGTTGTATCTGGTTGGTCCCCTCGTAAATCTGCGTGATCTTGGCATCGCGCATATATTTCTCCACCGGATACTCGCGCATGTAGCCGTAACCGCCAAACACCTGCACCGCATCAGTGGTGACCTTCATGGCAACATCGCTCGCATAAAGTTTACTCATTGCCGAATAGGGAGCGATTTCCTTCGCTCCCGAGTCGATGTGCCGGGCCGTGGCATAGAGCAGCGCGCGGGCGGATTCCAGCGCCGTGGCCATATCCGCGAGCATGAACGACACCGCTTGCAGGCTGATGATCGGATGGCCGAACTGATAGCGATGCTTCGCATAGTCCACGGCATGGTCGAAGGCACCCTGCGCGATCCCCAGCGCCTGCGCGGCCACTCCGGGGCGCGACTTGTCCAGCGTTTTCATCGCCACAATAAAGCCCTCACCCTCACGGCCCAGTCGATTGGCCGCAGGGACACGGCAATCTTCAAGGACAATTTCATTCGTCGCCGACGCGCGAATCCCCATCTTGTCTTCGTGCTTGCCGACTTTGAATCCGGGATAGTCATCCTGCACCATGAATGCCGTCGTTCCGCGCGAACCTTTGCTCGGATCGGTCACCGCGATTACGGTATACAAGTGCGCGACTCCGCCGTTGGTGATGAAAATTTTCGTGCCGTTCAAAATGTAATCATCGCCGTCGCGGATCGCCGTCGTTTTCATGGATGCGGCATCCGAGCCGGCATTGGGCTCGGTGAGCGCAAAAGCAGCGAGAAATTTCCCCTGCGCAAGTTCGGGAAGATAGCGCGCGCGCTGTTCGTCGTTGCCGGAGATGATGACCGGGAAAGTCCCAAGTGCCGACGCGGCAAGCGCCAGCGTAATCCCGCCGCAGGCCTTGGAGAGTTCTTCGGTGACGATGGCGAGTTCAAACACTCCCATGCCCAAACCACCGTAGGATTCGGGGACGACGATGCCGAATAGTCCCGCGTCGGCGAAAACTTTCACGATGTCCCAAGGGAAGGTTCCATCTCGATCATATTTTGCGGCAACGGGGCGAATCTTCTCGTCGGCGATTTTGCGCGCCAGTTCGCGCAGGGATTTCTGGTCTTCTGTGAGCTGATAGTCAAGCATGAGAGGCGTGCGAAAATAGTGTGATGGTGAAGGAAAGATAAGATACGCAAACGATTCGCCATTGGAAAGTGAAAAAAATCACTTGACAAATCGGACACCCGGTATCGTATTTGTGGAGAACATTGGAGTTCGCTCAGGCAGCGGGGAGGAAATGAAACTTCCCTCCGGTCAGATCCGCTGCCCCGGCGGCGAATCATGTGGCCCGATCGGGTCCGGCAATTCTGCTGGATACCTATTGACTTTTCTGCATCACTGCTTAGATTGTCTTCATGCACCCATCAATGACAGCTCGCCCGCCTAACATGAACTACCTTTTATCGCTCTCCGTTCTGATCATCTGTGCGACGTCGGTACTCGCGCGAACGGGCTTCACCGGCTATTCCGGCGCACCGACGCGGCAGACATGCGCCATGAGCTGCCACGGACAGGCCAGCGGAACGGTCGTGATCAGCGGCTTTCCGGCTCAGTACGTTCCCAACCAGACTTATGCGCTGACTATCCAGAGACTGAGCGGAAACTCGATCCGCAACTTCAACGCTTCCTGCCGCATCGGAACGGGATCGGAAAATGCCGGACTACTTGGTGCGGGAACAGGCACGCAAACTTACAGCGTCGAAGGTGAAACCAACGGCGTGCACCTTTCCTCGCAGAATCAAGCCTCGGCCATGTTCAATTGGACCGCGCCTGCCGCCGGTACGGGAACC
>CAZGVT010000202.1:0-5971 GCA_964529255.1 uncultured Alphaproteobacteria bacterium
ATGGATCCGCCGTATCCAACTCCCCAGACGGCGATGCGATTGCGTTTGACGTCATCGCGCTGCCTGACGGATTCGATGATTTTCAGGACGGTCTGCACGGACGCGCTGTCGTCCACAAGCTGGAGATAGCGATCGGCTTGATTGAGATCGGCCGTGACTTCGCCCTTGAACATATCGATGGCGACGGCCACATAACCGCCCGCCGCGAGTGAGTCGGCCAATGCGCGGATCATGCGGTTGATCCCCAGTCGGTCATGTAGCAGTACGACGGCGGGAAAGGGACCGTTCCCCACCGGGAAGGCAAGATAGCATCCGGGAGTCGTGTTCAGATACTCTGCAAGCAGATCGATGCGGCGGGACCAATAGCGATCCATCTCGGCGCTGCGGTCGGGATCCTGAGAGTCCTGTGCCCACCGGTGCCGGATCCGAATTCCGGTGCCATCCTGCCTCCAAAGCAATTCGATCTGCACGGTGTCGGTTGCTTCCGCAATTATCGTATAGTCAAAGCGCTCACCGGGAACCGAAGTCAGGCACAATCCTTCTTCCATCGTGCCATCGGTATGCTTGACTCGCCACGGCCCGCCCGGTTCGGCGATGACCGAGACCTCGAGCGCCCCCAGCCAGTAGCGAAGCTGCCAGGGAGCGGTGAGCGCCCGAAAGCACTGCAGGGGTGAAGCGTTGACCTCGAGGGCCGCCTCGATTGACTTTGCGGTCGGTTGCGCATACAAATACTGTACCCCGCCGTGGCACAGAAGCAACAGGGTTAAGATGGCCTGCCGCATGGGAAGATCTCCTTGATATGAATATTCCCGCGATTAGCGGGAATATACTCATGTCTCTCGAAAAAAGAAAGTGCCTGTAAACCGGTATCAATGAGCCATTGACAGGCGGACATGACTTTCCGAAGCCAGATCAACGGTTCGCGGAGTGATTTTTCGGCCATCCGCATTACGAATCACGACAACAATTGGATGGTGCGCCTTGGCTGAATTTGGCTTCATGACGCACGCCCAATGATTCTGAAGCCCCTGACCTGAGCACTCCACGATCTGCACCATTGAACCGGTCGGGAAGACGGAGATCACTTCAGCCAACAGCTTGACGACTTCGGCATTGAACTGGTTTCGACTGCCGCGCATAATTTCTGTTACGGCCTGTTCAGGCGAGAGCGCGGGTTTCTTGCGACCGGAAATCAGATTGTCGTAGGCATCCGCAACGGCGATAATCTCGGCGAACGGAAAGATCGCCTTCGTAGGAGGCGTATCGTTGACATACGGTTTTTGATTAGTGCCCTTAACTCCCAGGGGATAGCCGAGGCCATCCTGCCGCTCATGATGATAGAGGATACCGGGTTGGGCGAGAAAGTAGCGGTCTGTGCTGTTCGCGAACATCTTGTGTCCGAAAACCGGATGCTCGCGCATGATGTAGTGATCATCCTCGGTGTACTGCGAAGGAAGTTTGTTCATAAGCTCGGGCAGGGCCAGTTTACCGAGATCGTGGAGAAAGGCGGCCATCCCGAGTTCAAGCAAATCCCTGCGGCTGTACATGAGTCGTCTCGCGATCAGCAATGCAATGAGGGTCGTGTCAATGGCATGTTCCTGATTGTAACCTTGCGCGCTCTTGATCAGCGGCTGGTTCAGTATAGTTGAAGAGGAATCCATGATTTCGTCGACGATGGAGTTCACTTCTTCGGAAATCACTCCGACCGGCACGACGTTCTTGAACTCCACACCCTTCTCGATGACCGTTTTCAACTTGTTCGGCGCTACGGATCGCTCGGCCACAGCTTGAGTGATACTGGAAATAGTTCGGCTGAACGCGGCACTCGCCTTACTGCGTGATTCTTCGGAAATGGCTTCCTCCGGCAGAATATCCTCCGTACCCTCCTCCATGACATAGAGCGCATTCCGTCCGGTAGATCGCACGACTCTGATAATCTCGGCATCAAGGGGATACCCGGCACGGAGCAGAAGCTGGCCGGTCTCCGAAAAAAGAGATTTGCCCAAAATCATCCCCTGCTCAAGATCGCCAATGGGGCATATTCGCATCTGAAAAGAGACTCCTGCTTAATGGTGGACGGTTTGCCGACGACTCGTGTCGTCGCCACAAGCCACTCGGGTGTACTGCATCACCACTGTGAGCGGCTGTCCCGGACGTTGAACGGGCAGTAAGGAAAGGTAGGCCGGCTTGCCTCCCGGATCGCGCGTTGCGAGGGCCTTTCGCACATTGGCGCGGGCCGCGACGATAAACAACTCCTGTGCGTCAGGATCGAGCAGATGCTTGACATTGGGCGACAGCAGATCCTGTACACGCAAGCCGTATATTTCATCCATTGCGTCGTTTCGATAGGTAATCTCGCCGTCGGTGTCAGCGAACATGATGCCAACACTCAGGCGATCGAGCGCGGCGCGCGCGTCATCATTGCGATCCCCGAGCATCATCTGGTGATAGGTCCGGTGTTCGAGAATCGCCTCGAGATCGCGTGTGTATTCGGTGACGGTTTCACCTGCGACTTCGCCGGTGAGCGTGCTTGAGGCATTGCGGCGGCCGGCCCAGATGCAAATCGTTGAATCCAAATCCCCGACGGGATTCCATTGCGGAATCGCGGTGAGATAACAGCATTCGGTTCCGCCGGAGGCGGACTCGATCAAAACGGGCTCATCGACCACCGGAGAATTGCCTCGCAAGAGCGAGAGAATCTCATCCCAGCGATGACCTGCGGTCAGCACTTGGGTGATTGAGCTGAAAGTTCTTCCGGATTGCGGCGGAAACAGATTTTGGGCCGCTTCGTTGCAGAAAATCGCTTGGCCGTCGGGTCGTAGGACAGTGATCGCCAGATCACGTCTGCAGAGTAGCGCTTCGGCGGTGGAAGCAGTAAACACGAAGAACTCCTGTAGTGTCGCTTGGTTGATGCTCAAACGGCTGTTGTATCGAACGAGACCACGCAAATTCGATTCCAGATTCACTCAAAACAGGATGTCTTGTTGCCGCCACCACAGGCTTGTCTCGACTGCACGGAGTCGCATGAGACTTGGCCGCCCTTGAAGTTGTTGTGGCCGAAGCTAATCGTCCGCGCATGCAAGGGCTGTTAGACTTCGGGGTGTGCGGTGGGCCGGAATAGATCGGAGGACTCGCATGCGATCGTTGTCACCGGCAGGAGTACGCGCTATCAATCCTTGCGGGATTTCGGAAATGCGGACATTCCCGCCTCTCATCCGATGTGGTATTTCTGTGGATATGTTATAATATATTAATAAACAATATTTTAATACACTAAGAGCTACGGTCATCCTGATTTATGGACTCTCGCAATTACCTTAAGAGCCCCGTCTTACGCAAAGCATGCACCCCGATACTTTGGGTTTGAAATAGAGGGATTGGAGGTATCGCAAGTATTGCTTGACTCTCCGGGGAGGAATTCGTAGCTTTCGCCTTTGGTAAGCTGATAATTTCCCTGCTCTACGGTTGTCATAACTACCCCCCAATTTCTCTCAAAAGTTCTCTTTTTTCATCTTCTTGCGGAGTGCGACGGACAATGACATTTCACTCGAAACACGTGCGGTTGGCTGCCATTTTCTTTTTCAGTATCCTCTTGGTCACGACATCGTGGGCCGATCCCCGACTTTGGGGAATAAACGCGATCCCGGTTCGGCAGGGCCACCACATTGAGTGGTTCCGCGCGAATTACCGTGCCTCGGATGGTTCGGTGATGGTTGCCTGGTCAGACACCCGGTTGGGCGACCGAGACCTTTATGGTCAAGTGGTAAATACTGCCGGAGAGCAGATTTGGGGCAGCACCGGACAAGCCCTAATTCAAGTTCCGCAATTTCGTCAGGAAGACCCCGATATTGCTGCCTTGCCTGACGGATACTGGATAGTCGCCTGGAATGAATTCCGGAATGACAGCTTAGGTGACGTTTGGGCGCAGAAGTTCGATCCGCAGGGACGACCGGTTTGGCGGCCGGGCGGCGATTCCACCGGAATCATAATTGATGAATTACCGGAGTCCATGGTGAACGAAATTACCGTGCGTTGTGTTCATGATGGAGCGGGCGGTGCGATCATCGCATGGGAGGATCCGCGGCGTGGCGATCCGAGTGATATTTTCGCTCAGCATATTGACGCGAATGGAAACGTCACCTGGACAGAACCTCTGCGCGTAACCGATACGCAGGGTGAACAAATCGGGATTACCTCCGAGAGCGACGGACAGGGCAACATGATTGTGGCTTGGAATGATCGCCGCGATCCATCGAATCAGAATATCTATTGCGCCAAAGTAACTCCGCAGGGCACGCTGCCTTGGGGAGGTCAGAATGGAATGTGTGTTTGCTGCGCTCCGGGGCTTCAGCAGGAAGTCAAGATTGCGGCTGACGGTTCCGGTGGCGCATTGCTGACATGGACGGACCAGCGCGGCGGTGCCGGTCGCGACGTTTATGGCCAGCGGATTAACTCCGCGGGTGAGCCGCAATGGACCGCCGACGGCTTGCTGATCGCCGGCGCCGAAGAGGATCAGCTTGCGGGCCGTGTGGCGCTGAGCATGTCAGGTGGCAGTCCTGACGGCGCATTGGTGGTGTGGGAAGACTATCGTGTCAACGGGCTTGTTGCGGAGATTTACGCGCAGAAAATATCGTTGGCCGGTCAAGTACAGTGGACTGCTAACGGTGTTTTTGTGTGCGGGGATGCGGATGAGGCGGGTGGGGGCAATCCCCGCGTAGGCGCTCGTCTGACTTCGGACTTTCAAGGCGGGAGCGTTATCGCGTGGGAAGACACCCGTGAAGACGGGAATCTCGCTCATGCGGACCTCTATGTTTCCCGGATACAGTCCAACGGCAGTTTTGCCTGGGGCCAGAGTTGTGGACTTCTGGTGGCCGGCGGACCCGGTCAACAGTTCGCGCCACTGCTCCGCGTGGACGAAGGCGACCAGGTGATCATATTCTGGGATGATACTCGCACGGGTTCACAGAGTATCCGATATCAGAAGCTGGCCGTTTCCAACGGCAGCCAGGAGTTTGGTCCGGAAGGCGAACTGATCGTCTACGGTCTGGACGGCGACGCGCTGAAACCGAAATCTTTGCCGATGAACGATCATCGCGTTGGCATTGTCTGGCAGGATAACCGGGCGGGTTCGGGCGGCAGCCGGCTTTACTATCAGATCGTGCGGGCGGATTCCCAGCGAATCGTGGAGCGAGAACTCAACGGCGATCCGATCACGACGAGCACAACTGCGAGCCAGACGAATCAAGAGCGACATGACATATGCACGGACGGCGCGGCCGGCTTCTTTGTCTGCTTTGAAGACAATCGCACGGGAACAAAAACGATCCGCCTGTCCCATGTGAACAGCGCGGGTGAAGTCATCTGCAGTCCGGAAGCCAATCAAGTCTGGCCGCCGCCGATCGGACAGGACCAGGGCTATTCTCAGGTCGCCTATGACCAGCAGGGTGGATGTTACGTTGCGTGGTCGGGGTATTCGGCTTCGTTTTCACTGGATGTGTTTGTGATGCGGATGACGAGTGCTTGCGAACCTGCGTGGGCCGCTCCCGTACAGGTCTCGACATTGCCGTCGGATGATCCGCTCTTTGAACTCGTATCGAATCCGGACGGCTGCTGCATCGCGGTCTGGCAGTCCGGTGAGTTCCAGACCGAGAACATAAGCGCTGCGCGAGTTTGCCCGGATGGATCGATGACGTGGAGTCTGGATGTCTGCAATGCGCCGAACACTCAGGAAGATCCGACGGTTTTGGAAGATGGTCTTGGAGGCGCTTACTTTAGTTGGGGAGATTACCGGAATCAGGATTTCAGCAAGGATATTTACGCGCAGCATCTCACCGCTGCGGGAACGGCGACCTGGGCGGCCAACGGTTTGGCAGTGCTTGGCGGCATGGCAAACCTGCAGCAGAAACCGGTACTGGCAAAGGATTCTCAACGCAACCTGATCGTGATTTGGGAAGACTATCGGAGCGGCGAG
>CAZGVT010000203.1:0-5969 GCA_964529255.1 uncultured Alphaproteobacteria bacterium
CTCTGTCCTGCCCGGCTATGGGAACACCTGGCAGATGGAGGATGCCGAGTTCGAAGCCGAGAAAGAAACCGGTCTCAAGCTAAGACCCAGTGAGTTGGACAGGCATTACCGGCAGAAGGGGATGCACTACCTGCTGAGCTACCCGGCGCACGGTCTCCGACTCATGATACGGAAATCGGCCTTGTTTGTCAATCGCTTTGAAATCTCGAACAACAAGCATATTGAATACTTCTCGGCCCTCTCTCCATGGCTGCCATTCTTGATATACTTGAACTTCGGGCTGCTCGTGCCGCTGGCGGCAGTCGGATGCTGGTGCCTTCGCCGGTTTGCCGGGGCAAGAATATTATTATTGCTCTCTGTGCTGTATGCGCTCAGTGTGATTCTCTTCTTTGTGGCGGCTCGTTTCCGAATGCCCGTCGTGCCGTGGCTGGTTATAGTCGCTGCAGCGGGAGTTGTCGAATTGACAGTCTGGCTGCGATCCCGTTGGACAAGCGGCCGCACAATTGCGGTTGCGATTGGTTTAATTGCGGCTGTAGTGGCCCACATTGATTTCTGGGACCTTCGAGAAGCACCAGTCGGTTGGGCGCGATTTATGGAAGCGAATGCGCACATGCGGTTGAACGAAGCCGACTCAGCGAGAGCGGGTTTCCGTGACGCAATCCGGTTCCACGAGGCCACGGACCTTGCTCATCTCAATCTTGGTGTACTCGCTTACCGCGAGCGGGATTTCGTCACGGCGAAGCGCGAATATGAACTCTCATTGGTCGAAAACTCTCGCCGGCCCGAAACATGGAACAACCTCGGTACGGCCCTCGAGAGTCTCGGCGATACGACTGCGGCGATCGAAGCCTATGAGCGGGCGCTTGCGCTTCGGCCACTGTCTGACAACGCGCGGCACAATTTGGCCGGGATACACTTCAGGATCGGTGTGCGATTCCTCAAAGCGGGAATGGACTCCATCGCTATCCAACACCTGCGCCGATGTATCGATCTGGAACCGAGTCCTCCCGCTTATTACAATCTGGCAGTGGGGCTGGGCCGCAGTAGTCAGGAAGCGCTGGCGCACGCATGCCTTGATTCTGCGCTGGCGCTGGATCCAACACTTGAAGCGGCTCGCCGGCTTCAAGCAGAGCTTGGTCGAGGCCTTCAAGGTCAAAGAATTGGTCAGGCTGAATAACTAACGTGTACGATCGGCGCAGCGAAACATAAAACTCCCCTCCTCGCGTGATCGTCATGGAGACAGGTCGAACCAATTTTCCGTTGGGAAAAGTCTTTCCCAGCAAGGAGTCCTGCGGATGCAGACAGAGATAGAAAGTATCCTGTCCGGCGGCACGGAATTCCATTGCGAGTTCAAAGAGCGCGGCCGGATCACTCACAATGAAAAACTGACGATCCTCCGCAAGTGGCGCAAGTTCGAGCCCGATCTGCTCCGATGACGCGATCAGCGGACTTTTCACGTGTTCGCTGAGGTAACGAATATGATCCGAGCACTCGTCGGCGCGCGACCAGACCAGAACCGTCAAGGCGGCAGTTTGCAAAAGTGTTGCCAGTAAGGCGATGCGGACGACGGCAGAATCCGGTTTGAGTGCCTTGACAAAATCTGCGGAGAGCAGAGGCAGGGCAACCATCCACGGCGCGGCCATTGACCGCGCCGGTTCATTGCTTGGCAACAAGAGCGCGGAGGCAAGAATCGTGAGAAACGAGATGACGAATTCGGGCCGCCGAATGAACGGCGCGATGAGCAGCGCGGCCACCCACGGACACCAGACGACGATCGAATTTCCATTCAACCACGCATCGAGCGGACGCGGAGCACTCCAGATGCGAACCAGCATGATCCCAAATCCCAACAGCAGCGTGAAAACCGCCATGTAGGTATGGCGGCGCGTGCCCCGCACATCCATTTGATGCGCAGCCCAGACCGAAACGAGCAGCAGAAAGAGTGGCGCAAGGCCGTAAATCGGATTGCGATCGGTCGCCAGCAGGCTCATATAGGCGCGGGTCGCAAGTCGAGTCGTTTCCGGAATCGTGAATTGATCGAGAATGCCCGGTTCGACATAGAAGCAGACGATCAGCCCCGCCAGGGTGCCCGAAAGAAATGAGACGGACTTGACCGGCCACCATTGATAGGCCGCGAAAAGGGACACCGCGCCGCACAGTAGCAGAGCGCGTGGATCGAACAAACCGGCGAGCGCAAGCAAGAGTCCTGCGGACATGCTTCCGAGAAGGCTGTTGTCCTGCTTGAGGAAGAGAAAGCGGACCGCCGGGATCGTCATTAGAGCAGCAACGGCGTTGAGACCGGGCACCAATCCGCAAAAAGTCAACGGCAGGAGCAGCCACGCGGATGTCACACCCGAGGCAAACAGCCACCCCGCGCACCCAATCGCGGCAAGCGCGAGCAATAGTCGTCTCACTGCCGCGGGAAAGCGCGGCAATGCATCAATCAATCCGGCAGCAACACGGGTAAACTCCGCCGAGACAGCCGCAGAGGCGTCGGGCTGGAAGCGAACTTCGACAGTCTCCTGAATCTGCAACGAATCGCCGGTGGCATGCGATTGGCGATGCGCATAACCCAGATATTGATCGTGCGCCGACCAGGACCCCCCTCGCGGCCATAGCACCGCAAGGAGCAGCATGACGACGGACCAACCGACCAGCGCATGACGGGAGGTCAGCATGTCGCTCGCCGTTCAGACGGAGGTGTAGATGAGCATACAGGCCGCAGGGACGAACCCGCGGCCTGTGTGCTGTATTCAAGACGCTTTAGGCGGAAAGTGGCCCCCGGCTCCGGCGAACCGTGAATCAGGGATTCGATCAACCGCCACCTTCAAACTCAAACGGTTGCAGATAAATCGGCTGATTGAAGTAGAGAATTTGATTCGCAATGACAACCGCCACCGGATTGCGCAATCCGAATCCCTGGATTGGGACGGGCGTTGTGTCCATGAACGAGAAGGGGAAGGTAAAGAGCGCAGTGCGATAGCGCACGACCAATTCGACGCGGAATCTGCCGTCATCCTCCTCGGAGAAAGATCCCTGCTGCCTCTGGAACAGCACGGCAACGGGCTTATTATGATTGTGTGAGATCGGCACGAAGGAGTAGTCCACTTCAAGCGTGTCTTCCGTGAGCCAGCGCCCATATTGCTCGGGAGTAGAGACGACAATGCGCCACGGATTCTCTGATGCACCGTTGCCCTGATCCGTCCACAGGAATTCACCATAGCAGTTTCGCGTACGGTTGTAAATCCGTGTTGCCTGCAACACGGTCGTACTGTCCTCGGGCAGCGGAGAAAGATAGGCGCGCGAACTGGTCGATGAAATTACCGCGCAATCGACACCCGTGCGCTCGTAGGCGTACTCACTGGTATCGGAAGTTGCGGAATTGTAGTTGTACAGCGACTGCGAAAAGTCAAAGCCCTGCTGCGTCGCGACACGGCTGAAATAGTCGATCTCGGGCAGGTGTTCATAACGGCGGTTCGGTCCCCATAACAGACTGTCCCAGCAGAGCGCGGAGTCGATTTCGAGATCGGGAAGGAAAAGATCGGGAGTCGTGGCCCCTTGGAATTCCGGCGGACCGTCGGTTCCCAGCGACCAACGCGGCTTGGCACAGAACGTGAACATATTGAAGTACTGACTGAAGAACACGCCCGTTTCCTGGCCGGCGGCAACAATGCCGCAGCCCGAATTGAAGTAAGAACCGTTCAGTACCCGCCGGCCCGAAATCTGAAGTTGGCCCCCGACATCCAAGTAACTTGACAGAATCTTCTGCCGCAACAAAACTCCATCGAAATTACTATTGTCGGCATTGTCATCGTCGATGATCCACACCCAACGGTAATCTGCAATCAGCCGGTAGGGAATTGCGCGGCCGTTGTTGATGTCGCCGATGCGATACACATCAACCTGTGAAGGGTCCCAGGCCAGGGAGTGTGGTATGGCCTCCTGATAAGCCGCCAGCCGCAACTCTTCCGCGATATTGAACGCCTCGGGGAGTATCTGATTGTAAAACGCCATGATCGCCAAGTCGGAGCGAGCGCCTCGTTGGGCCAGCTCCGGCGCGGTCGGAGTCTTGTTCTCGTCCACCAGCAATAGCTGTTTGTGGAAAGTGGGGCGAATGGCCACGAAGGTCAAATGCGCCGTGGTTTCCGCGGAAGTTAAACCGTCGTCGCGAACTTGCAGTAAGAACTCGTAGTCACCGGTCTTGAGCGTATCCGGGTTGAACATGCCGAAGAAAATGACGGACGTCAGGCCGGTCCAGTCGCTCCACCCCCCTTCGTATCCGACGACGTGATTGCTGTCATCGAAAATCGGGTGGCGCACAGTGTCCGACAACGAATTGCCGTCGAAGTCGCGAGTTCGAACAAGCACCCAGCGGAATTGGAGCGGGATCTTTGCCAGATCGCGATCATCGGGGTCCGATCCCTGCCAAAGGAGTTCTATGCCGGGATAGACGATCGACGTGGAGTCTCCGACCAGCAACGTATCCGGAATGGCTGCGTTGATCTCGTACGTGGTATCGCACAGCGCACACTTCAAACGCGGCGCATTCGGAGCCTGATTCGACCGAAAGAACGTTCGCGCCGCGGCTTCGGAACGCTTGCCAAGATTGTCGATGGCACGGATAAAGAAGACATGCTCGGAGATTTGCCCCACTTCCGTGCCCAGATAAATCTTCTCTTGTGTGCGGGTCGTGTATACCCAGCTTCCGGCGGGAATTCCGGCAACATACTCACGCAGGCGGTTGTCGCGATGAGCGTCGCGCGCGGCCTGAGTGGTGTCGTCGTAATACTCGTAACCGGAAATCAGGCCGTCGGGGTCATAGGCGTCCCAGTAGACATCGGGCGCGTAACTGAATGAATCGCGATCCTGCGGCGTATTTACGAAGCGCACGATCGGCGGCAAATTGTCACTCTTCTCTCCGTCCATACGATCACAACCTGTGGACAGGAAGACCGCTGTGACGGCGACCAGAATCAGAAGAGATATGGATAGCGTAGCTTTCATAAGGCGGAACTCCGAAGGCTCGGCGAGCTGCACGATTTCTCAGGGTTAAAAGATGAGATGGTCGAACTTGTATCCAAGCGAGAAGCGATGGATATTGTCAAGAAACGAAATGCCGGTAAAGGCATAGTCCAAGGTCAGTCCGACCTTCTGGAAGTTCAGTCCCGCACCGATGGTGGCGCCATTCTGGAAGAACTTGCCGGTAGTGCTGAATACCGGATACTCATAATAGGGATTACGGTCTGAAGCGTCTTCGCCGTCCTGAATTTTTTTGTTGTAGTCCACCCAGTTCCAGCGCTTCCAGCCGTTGATCTTCTTACCGATGCGAATGAACGCGGCATTCTGATAGCCGTACTCCAGTCCGATATTGTAGACTTCGAGATTGTCATTTGGATGCGACCAGGCAAGCGAAGCGAGGATCGCGTGAGTACCGACGGAATCCGATCCCGTCCAGTATTTGCGGTCCGACGAGTTCAGTGCATAGCCTGCAATGCCGAAGGTGAAATTCATCGGCAGCGGGAACGGATTGTCAACGAAATCCATGTCCGGTCCGAAATTCGAGGTGAGCATCGCGAGGCGAACACTTCGCCAACCTGTGGCATAGTAGGTGCCGACATCCGCCGCCCAGCCGGTGGCGGATTCGTCCGCGAGCGTCTCATTGATCATTTTCAGCGTACCGCCGACGGAAAACTTATTCGTGAGCTGCTGGCTGTAGCTGAGCCCCACGGCGAGGTCACCGGCGGTAAAAGTTCGCCCGGTACCATTCGGTTGTTCCGGCGTGGTCTCCTCCATGTCGTCGGTCGTCAGATACGATACGGACACGGCATAAGCGCCGCTCCATTTTTCGACCGGATGGGAAAAGGCGAGATAGCCGTATTGAAGACCGGCCGCGTAGTCGATGTACGCGAGCAGGGCCTCCGGTGTTTCGAGGCGGGCAAGCACTCCCGGGTTGTGATAGACGGCGCTGA
>CAZGVT010000204.1:0-472 GCA_964529255.1 uncultured Alphaproteobacteria bacterium
CACAAGCGCCCGCTCCGCTGTTAGCGTGACACGTTCAGCGAGAACGACCTTATCCAATTGCTCGCGCAGAAACTCCGTCTTCAGACGGTTGACGCTGCTCTGCCATTCGGCTCGCGAAAAATGTTCGCGCTCGTTGACGATCAACGGCAACTCGACCGCCGGGGACTCGATCTCCACGGCAACACGCGGAGTGTCGAACAACCCGACGGCCATCACGTTTCCCGATCTCCAGCGATATATGTCGCGCGGGAGCACAATGCGCCGCGGAGGAAATCCGCTCCAAATATCTTCGCGTGCGCGCAGCGGATCGAATACCGCCCAGCCGAATGCGCGAAATGTCAGCGGCCGTGAATTGCGCGAGAGTTCACGAATCCAGCTACGCGCAACGTCCAACGAATGCGTCTCTCCGGCAACACCGCAGGCGACCCAAATTTCGTGGTCCGCGCGATCTCGCCAGAAAAACGAAAGTTCA
>CAZGVT010000204.1:482-5961 GCA_964529255.1 uncultured Alphaproteobacteria bacterium
TCGGGTATGAGTGCGGTCGGATCAGCGCACGCGAATTCAACTGTTTCAGCTTGAATCCGTGCACTGGAGGGAGTGAGTGTGGCGGAGGATGACATGTGAAGGCGAGAAGTTGCGATATTTTAAACGACGGCAACCCTTAATAATAGCGAACTTCGGCGTGAGACGCAACTCGCCGCCCGGACCGGGGACTTGTGCAATTTGGAGAAATATCGTAAATTATGTGCTGGATACAACTAATAGGCTCAGTAATTTCATGAACTTCCGAAACGACATTCGTAACGTGGCCATCATCGCCCATGTCGACCATGGCAAAACGACCCTCGTGGATGCCATGCTTCATCAGGCCGGAGTTTTCCGCGAAAACGAGCATGTGCAGGAGCGTGTGCTCGATAAACTGGACCTCGAGCGCGAAAAAGGCATTACAATTCTCGCCAAAAACACTGCTGTGCGCTGGCAAAGCGGTTTGATCAACATCCTCGATACGCCGGGGCACGCCGATTTCGGAGGGCAGGTCCAGCGCATCCTCAAGATGGTGGATGGCTGCCTCCTGCTCGTCGATGCCAGCGAAGGGCCGTTGCCGCAGACGCGCTACGTGCTCTCCAATGCGCTGGAAACCGGACTTGCACCCATCGTTGTCATCAACAAGATTGACCGCCCGGACGCGCGGATTCACGAAGTGCTCGATGAAGTGCTTGAGCTATTTCTGGATCTCGACGCCACTGAAGAGCAATGTCACTTCCCCGTGGTGTTCACCAATGCGCGCGCGGGGACGGCGACGCTCGATTTGGATACACCCGGCACGGACTTGCGACCGCTATTCAATTTGATCTTCGAGAAAGTGCCGCCGCCGAGCTACGACGAGGGACACGGACTGCAGTTGCAGATTACGACACTGGATTATAACGACTATGTGGGTCGTATCGGAATCGGCAGGATTTCCAACGGTCGAATCAAGGTCGGCGATCAGATCATGCACGTGCGAACGTCGGGCGATCAGGGACCCGTGAAGATCGCGCAATTGTACGGTTTCCAGGGACTGGCGCGCGTGCCGATTCAAGAAGCCGCACAAGGTGAAATCGTCGCGCTTGCCGGGATCGAAGAGTTGTTCATCGGCGATACACTGACAGCGCTCGATAATCCGATGCCTTTGCCGCCGCTGAAGATCGATGAGCCCACGCTGGAAATGCAGTTCATGGTCAACACGTCGCCGTTTTCCGGACGCGAAGGCAAACACGTAACGTCGCGGCAGATTCGCGATCGTTTGCACCGCGAGTTGCGCGGCAATCCCGCGCTGCGCGTGGAAGACGGAGAGACTCCTGACGTTTTCCGTGTTTACGGTCGCGGTGAATTGCAGATGGCCATTCTGATCGAGATGATGCGCCGCGAAGGTTTCGAACTTTGTGTCGGCAAGCCTCGTGTGCTGTTTAAGCGGGAGGCCGGACAGATTCTTGAGCCGTGGGAGAGTTTGCTCGTGGACGTGCCGGAGGAATTCGTCGGCATCGTCACCGGAACGCTGGGTATTCGCCGCGGAAGAATGACGCGCATGTCCAATCATCAGACGGGCTGGGTGCGCATGACATTTGAGATTCCGATGCGTGGATTGATCGGCGTGCGGCCGATTCTGCTCACGTCCACACGCGGCACAATCATCATGCACGGCACGTCGCTCGGCTATCGTCCGTTAGAGGGCGAAGTGAGCCATCGTCCGTCGGGAGTGCTGGTTGCCGATCGCGAAGGGAAAGTCACCGGATATGCGCTGAATGCTTTGCAGGATCGCGGCGATTTGTTTGTCAGTCCGGGACTGCATGTTTACGAGGGAATGATTGTGGGAGAGAACGCGCGGGATACGGACATCGCCGTGAACATCGTCCGCGAGAAAAAACTGACCAACATGCGCGCGTCCGGTTCCGATGACGCCTATCAGATCGCTCCGCCGCGCCTGATGTCTTTGGAAGACGCGATCAGCTTCATCAATGAAGACGAGCTGGTGGAAATCACTCCGCAGAGCATCCGCCTGCGCAAGCTCTACTTGAACGCCGAAGAACGCAAGCGTATGGAGAAGCGAGTGACGGCGTAAACGGATACGATTAGTCCTGTTCAACTTCACGCCACCGTGCCCGGAGTTAATGTGCAGACGATAGTGGTTATCGACCCGCTACTGCACCTCGAAGTCAAGCGCGCCGCGTAAGATAACGAAACTGTATCTCCAGAAAGAAAACAGTTGACTTGTTTTGAATAGTTCAGCACATTGATTGCCGCGGCGAGTGCCATGACACTGCCTCTTCACATTTTTGGAGACCATCTATGAGCGAATCTTTCCGTTCGATCTTACCAGAGCGGGGAGGGATTCGCTCTGTTGTTCTTGCAGCCTTTCTTCTTGGAATCGCTGCACTTCCGGGATTTGCGCAATGGACGGAGCCGGTCATGGTGGACGCGTACAACGACACCGCGGGCGTGAATACATGGGGATGGGACTGGTGCCCGTTTATCACTGCCGATGGGTCCAAGATGTACCTTGCGTCGGATCGCGGCGAAGGAATCGACTTCGATCTCTACGTTTCCAGTTGGACCGGCGAGGAGTGGACTGATCCGCTGCGCCCACCGTTTTGCGTGGAAGGAAATGACGAGCGCAACCCGGCGGCAAACGCCACGAACGACACGCTCTATTTCATCAGCTGGGCACCCGGTTGGGACATTTTCTGGGTGTTTCGGACCGGCCCATGTGATACCTGCTGGGGTACACCGGAACGAATGCCCGAGCCGATCAACAGCGGGGCCATCGAGTTTTCGGTGTCGGTCACACCGGACAATCAGCGGTTGCTGTTTTCCAGTACACGACTCGGTGGTATGGGCGGCGAGGACATTTATGAATGTCGACGCGACGCCCAAAGTGAAACCGGCTGGAGCGCGCCTGCGCGGCTGCCCGGACTCATCAACACATGGCGGATGGACTCCTATCCGACCATGGGATTCGATACGACCGAGATATTCTTCTGGCGCGACGACCCGTACCTATACGTTGCAAGACTGACTGAATCCGGTTGGGTCGAGGGTGAACGCCTGCCTGAGACGATCAACCGGATTGTTCAGAATTTCCCCACCGAGACAACGCCGTGCATCTCTGCGGATGGCACGAGGCTCTACTTCGCATCGAGATATGGCAATCCGCCGACTGTCAAGGACATTTGGTATTCCGAGCGAGAAGTTTCCGCACCGGACGGGCCCCGACCGGGAAATCGTAGCGGCCTTCAACTCAATGTCTATCCCAACCCCGCCATGGACCAACTGACGGTGATAACTACGGGAGGTCTAACCACGCTCTCGATAACAAATCTTCTGGGTCGGACAGTCAGCGAGATCGCGTTGATCGGCCAAGAGCAGCCTTATGCTCATCAATTCAGTTTATCGGCAAAGGGTTTGTCATCCGGGACCTATTTTCTTTCAGGCCTTTCGAAGCAGTCCCGGGTAACAGTTATTGTTCGAATTACAAAGTAGGAGGTATCCATGTATCGAGCGACTATGGCGATTTGCACTTTGTTATTCGTCGCCAGCATCGCGGAAGCCGAAGACGGTTGGCCGTGGCGATGCGGCGGAGGTTGGGACAGCACTGGCAGTTCACCGTTAACGAGTCTCGATGAGGATTCCATTCATGCACTTGTGATCATCAGTTGTGGCGGATTTGACTGCGACGCTGCCCTGGATAGCCGGCATTGGGCCATTCCGGATTGGACTTCGCATCTCTTTGATGCCAACGACGCGGCCAGCGTCACCAGCTTCTACCGCGACAACAGCCGTGGCGCCCTGATTTTGGATGCGACGATCATAGATCGCAGCCCGAATGATGCCAATGACGACACCTGTGTTTACTCCCGTCACATCCCATGCGGTTTTCCCTGGGCGCCACGTGATGCCTCACCGCCGGATTATGGGATGTGGTGCAATGTGTGCGACTCTAACTGTGCGGACTGTGATTTGACAGACACCCTATACAGTCCATGCATATGCGAGTTTGATTCATTTTATGCGGACATTCTGAGGAAGTTAGATGATTCTCTCGATTTCAGTCTCTTCGACAGGTTCGGCGATGCCCAAGGAGGCCCGGATGGAAACGTAGACCTGGTTATCTTCGCGGTGTTGATGTATCGCCAGGATTCGTGTGGCGCGGACACGTGTCCGGGGTCCTTGATGGGTTACGGACGACTCTTGCGCGACTATGAGACCGACGATGGAGTCACAATTAGCCGGGACGCGGGTTGTACCTGCTGGATCAACTTTTCATTTTATGAGTCTGCAGCGCTTATTGCACACGAGCTTGGACACACCTATGTCGGTCACGAGCAGGTTGATAAGGGCGGTGCTTTCGACAATCTCGGCTTGGGTGGATATGATGCGATGAGTCGCGGTGGTTTCAAAGACGAGACCGGTGCGATCACGTATCCCTCGCTCTTCAACCCGTTTGCTCGCGGGCCAGGATATGCATGGGAGCAGGGCGCGAATTGGATTCCAACCAACACAATCACGACAACACAGTATGATATGACATTGCAACCCTTTTCTGATCCGGCTTTGAATTACGATCAACAGGGCGCATGCTACAAGCTTTCCTTGCCAGGTGACACGATACAGTGGTTCTTGGTGACTTCGCACAACTTGCAGTCCAATTGGGAGCGCTTTTGGCCAGCGGCGGGGATCATGGTGTGGCGGGTAAATCTCGGCTTCTCTTACTGGGAGGAGCCCTTAGACTACCGCGGTGTGCGACTCGTCGAGATCGAGTCGGCAGACGGCAACTGGCATTGGGATACAGTCAGAGTCTTTAGTGGTCACCAAGTTGTCGTGCGGGAGGAGCAAGAGAACCCTGAATCCGGTTACGACTCCCTCGATTTCGAGTACACCGATAGAAGTGGGCAAACAACGTTCATGTTTGATCCGGCAGCAGGTTATTACTATGGAGTGGGCTATCCAAGTTTGATGTTTGGAGTTGGCGATTGCATGGACGACCGTACCAACCCCACCATGCGCCTTCGTGTCAACGAGTATCCTCACTATCCACGCGTCGCGAAAACGGGATTTGCGCTCACTAATATCCGACAATCGAATGACACGTTCTTTGTTGCCGACTTGATCGTCAACGCCTGGCAAGGCACGATGACTCAATCGCACACGTGGTTTGATACCATAAAAGTCACGGGCGCTTTGACCGTCGGCTCGACAGCAACACTAACGGTTGAAGAAGGCACCGTTGTCCAGCTTGACCAGGACGCCACGATCACGGTCAACGGCACGTTGGATATTCAGGGCACATCCGGTGATCACGTCGTGATGAAGGCGAAGGACACCGGCGAGACCTGGAAGTGGATCAAGGTGTTGGGCGGGGAACTCAACATGCAGTATGTGGATGTGCAGGATATTTCGCACTACTGCGTGTATACGGACAATCCCGCCGACGTGGAAGTTCCCGTCAACATCAGCCACTGCACGT
>CAZGVT010000205.1:0-5940 GCA_964529255.1 uncultured Alphaproteobacteria bacterium
TAACATGGGTGTAGTATATTTGAAATAGAAACGTAACTTCTTTGCAACAAAACCATGGTCATTATCCCCCGGATTCTTCCCTCCCTCGCTCTTGCGTTCCTTATTCTCCTGAATACTACACTCGGTCTTGGCTCCCCCGCTGCGGCGTCTGACAGCCCATCGTCCAAAGACCCATTCAAATTCTCGGGCGACTTTCGTTACCGCCACGAGACAATTTCAAGCGAGTCAAAACAGGACCGGCATCGTCATCGAATTCGTTTGCGCCTCACCATGAAAGCCGAGGTGAATCCGCAAGTCGACACGTTTGTGCGGCTCGCAACAGGTATTGGATCTCCGAATTCCACAAACCAGGATCTCGGCTCCGGCAGCACTCTGAAGCAGGTTTGGTTGGATCGGGCGTACGCTGTGTTCCGTGCAGCAGATTACTGTCGTTTGTGGGCGGGCAAGGCGCCGCTACCGTTCTCCATCTCCGACCTTGCCTGGGATGCGGATTTGAATCTGGAAGGAATCAGCGCTCTGATAGGAGACGGAAAGCGCGCCGCAGGCTTCAGCGGCGGACTTGCAGGCTATTGGATTTCCGAATCAAGTTCCGGTGCCGATCAAGGGCTATTGCAGGCCTTCCTCTTTAAGTCAGTGGGATCGCCGGAGGCTACAAATCTGCGCTGCACGATGGCGTACTCCGACTATCAGAATCTGCAAGGCAATCCAGTCGTCGGCGAGTCAAACGGCAACAGTTTCAGCAGCGGAGATTTCGATCTATATCGCTATGACTACAATCTATGGCAGCCCTGCCTCGTCGCCACGCACAAATTCGACAATAAGTCTCTCCTCATCACCGGCGAGTATCTGCACAATTCCGCCGTCGGAGACATGGGATATATTGTTGGTGTCACCTTCTCTGTCAAGTCTGTCCGGACTCCCTGGGAGGCGGGTTACAATTTCCGTTCGCTGGAACCGGATGCGGCTCTCGGCGCATTCTCCGACTCCGACTTCGCAGGCGGAGGAACCAATGCCCGTGGACATCGGATTTCCGCCGCCATCTGGCCGATGAAGCGAGCTGCCTGCCGGGCTACGTACTATCTGAATACGCTCGACCCATTCGATGGAGGAGTCGCCCTGCGCTATCAACGCCTTATGCTCGATTTCGACGTAAGCTTTTGATTTAGCAATTACTTAATATCTGCCGCCCCTCGAACATGCTAACGGTTTCCTAACATACAATCCGTAAAATGAAGTTTCCCATCCCAAGAGGCCTTCCTCAAATGCGCTCCGCTTTAAAGCTCGCCACCATCCTCAGCCTGGCCGTCGCTATTGTTTCAATTGGCGGGTGTTCCAAGTCTCGGCAAGGGCAGCAACAGTCGATTCAGATCAAGGGATCAGATACCATGGTAAACCTCGTCAGTGCCCTCGCTGAGGTTTACATGAGAAACCACCCCGGAGTCGAGATTTCTGTCACCGGAGGCGGTTCCGGCACTGGAATCAGCGCACTCATCAATGGTACAACGGACATCTGCGCTTCATCCCGACAACTGAAAAGTACTGAGATCGATCAGGCGAAAGCTCGCAATGTCACGCCCAGTGAGCTAATTGTGGGAATGGACGGCCTCGCTGTGATGGTCAATTCCCAGAATCCGGTCGCTGAATTGACGCTCGAACAAGTGAAGAAAATCTACACAGGCGTTTATACCCGCTGGGGCGATGTCGGCGGCCCTGACCAGCCGATCGTTGTTTTGTCCCGCGAGAGTAATTCCGGTACGTATGTATATTTTCAGGAACACGTACTCGAGAAGTCCGACTTCTCGCCCACCGTCCGACTGATGCCCTCCACCGGCGCAATCATCCAATCCCTCAAAGGTGACCGCTGGGCCATCGGCTACGGTGGCGTTGCCTATGGAGAGAATACCGATATCAAGATTCTGAGCATCAAGAACTCCGCAGACGCCCTGCCGGTTCAGCCAACAGAGACGGCCGTGCTTGACGGCTCGTACCCAATTGCCCGTCCATTGTTTTTCTACACGAATGGCGCGGCCAAGGGTGAAGCGAGTAACTTCCTGACTTGGTGCCTGACCCCCGAGGCGCAGAAAATTGTGACCGAAACCGGATACATTCCGTTGAAGAAATCCTAATCTTGGAACTGATTCCGGCAGCCGGCGATTGCTGACTGCTTGAACAGCCTCAAAACGTGTTCGTATGACTCCTCGCTGGAAGGAAAAGGCAATCCGACTTCTGCTTCAATCAGCAGCACTCACGTCCATCGTGATTGTGCTGCTGATCTTTTTGTTTATGGGCAGGGAATCGGTTCCGTTTCTCTTCGATCCCGGCGCGGATGAACTGATCGGACCGCGCTGGAATCCCGTTTCCTTTGAAAAGGAGCTGTTCGGAATTATTCCGCTGCTGACCGGCTCACTCTTGACCACATTCCTGGCCATTGTGATCGCCGTGCCTTTCGGAGTTTGCGGTGCGATCTATATCGCCGAAATCGCCACTCCGACCGAGCGCGAAATACTCAAACCATTTATCGAGCTGCTCGCCGGAATACCCTCCGTTGTCATCGGCTTTTTCGGCCTCGTGGTCGTTGCCCCGTTCGTCAAACAGGTATTCGGGCTCCAGACCGGCCTCACCGCCCTCACGGGAGCCCTGCTGCTCGCCTTGATGGCGATACCGACAATCATTTCGATTTCCGAGGATGCAATTCGCTCGGTTCCCAAGTCCTACTCCGAAGCCTCTCTCGCACTGGGGGCGTCGCGTGTGCAGACCATTTTCAAAGTCATCGTCCCGTCCGCAATGTCGGGGATTGTCGCAGCAACCATGTTAGGTGTCGGGCGAGTCATCGGAGAAACGATGACCGTCATGATGGTCACCGGCAACGCGGCGATTATTACAGGCAACCCGCTCGCTTCCGTGCGCACGCTCACGGCGACGGTCGCGGCTGAGATGGGCGAAGTGCCCTTTGGCAGTCATCACTATCACGCGCTTTTTTGCATCGGGATAGTCCTGCTCTTGCTCACGTTCGGTCTCAACATGATTGCCCAGCGAGTGCTGCGCAGATGGCAGATCGGCGCGTGAATCAGACGGTTCCGCATCTTCGCCCGACCCGTCCCCGGCATGAAGAGGGCGTCGCCTACTTACGACGGGTGCTCAGGAGGGAGCGCGGCGTGTTCATGCTCCTCCGCCTGCTGACATACACCGTCGTTCTCGTCGTCGCGTACATCATTCTCGATATCGTGCTGAAGGGCGTACCGGTCTTGAGTTGGGAATTCCTTAGCGAGTTCCCCCGCAAAAGCGGAGAAACGGGCGGCATTCTCCCCGTCATCGTCGGCTCGATCTGTCTCGTGGCCGGAACCATTCTCGTAGCTCTGCCCATGGGGATGGCCGGAGCGGTCTACCTCAGTGAGTATGCCCGGCAGGGCGCAGTGACTCGCCTGATTCGCCTCGCGATCGTCACTCTCGCCGGAATTCCGTCCATCGTCTACGGCCTTTTCGGCCTTGGACTGTTCGTTATATTTCTCGGATTTGGGGCGTCGATTCTCGCCGGCTCTCTCACGCTCGCGTGCATGGTGCTGCCGATTATTATTGTGGCGAGCGAAGAGTCCCTGCGGGCCGTGCCTTCGTCCTTTCGTGAAGCCAGTCTCGCCCTAGGAGCGACCAAATGGCAAACTATTCGCAAAAACGTATTACCGTACGCGACTCCGGGGATGTTAACCGGATCGATTCTCGGAATCGGCAGAGCAGCCGGAGAGACGGCGCCGATTCTACTGACCGTGGCAGCTTTCTTTCTGCCCAAACTGCCAAATTCAATTTTCGATCAGGTGATGGCACTGCCGTACCACTTGTACATCCTCGCGACGCAGCTCCCGGACGTGGACCGGGCGAGGCCGATGCAGTACGGAACGGCACTGGTCCTGATCATTCTCGTCCTCGGACTCAATCTGGCGGCGATTATCCTGCGCGGCCACTTCAGGAAGAAGTACCGATGGTGAACGCGCCGATCCTGCCGGCGCATGTGATGATTCAGGTGCATGACCTGAACTTCTTCTATGGCGCCATGCAAGCGCTCCATAACGTCTCGCTCGATATCGAGAAGTCGCGAGTGACTTCCCTGATCGGGCCGTCCGGATGCGGCAAGTCTACATTCCTCCGTACGCTCAATCGCATGAACGACATCATCGAAGGAATCCGAATCACGGGACGCGTGCTGGTGGACGGAAAAGACATCTATCAGCCTTCGGGCGACGTTTTTGCCCTGCGCCGAAAGGTAGGCATGGTCTTTCAGAAGTCCAATCCCTTCCCGAAATCGACTTTTGAGAATGTCGCATACGGGCCCAGGCTCGAGGGTATCACTGACAAAAGAAAACTCGCCGAGATTGTCGAGCGCTCGCTGATCCGGTCCGGACTGTGGGACGAAGTCCGTGACCGCTTGGACCAGCCTGCAATGGGACTGTCCGGGGGTCAACAACAACGCCTCTGTATTGCTAGAGCACTTGCGGTGGACCCGGAGGTCCTGTTGATGGACGAACCTGCTTCCGCTTTGGACCCGCGATCCACCGCGCGCGTTGAGGATCTTATCGCCGAACTCCGGGGTGACTACACCATCGTAATCGTCACTCACAATATGCAGCAAGCTGCCCGCGTGTCCGACTATACCGCTTTCTTCTACGAAGGGCAGCTCATCGAGTTCGGACTGACTAAGCAGATCTTCACCAACCCATCCATCAGGCAGACCGAAGACTATATTACGGGTCGCTTCGGATAGGAACCAAGTCGGACTTCGAATTGTTTCAGAAATGTTGCGGGGCCGTCTTTGCGCGGCCCTGCTTGACTCGGCGAGTTTTTCTTTCCGGGACCGTGGATCGTAACGAATTTGTCACAGGAGAGCAATAACTTATGCCCATGCACTTGCAGCGGGACCTCGATAGACTCAAGAAGAATGTCCTCGAAGTCGGCACCTTCGTCGAAGAGAGTTTCGGGCGCGCCATCACCGCACTCAATAACCGCAATCGGCAGCTTGCCGAACAGGTGATTGCCGGAGATTCGGAGATTGACCGCCGCGAAGTGGAACTCGAAGAGGAATGCCTCAAGATTCTTGCGTTGCACCAACCCGTCGCCAAGGATCTCCGTTTCGTCGTTGCTGTGCTCAAGATGAATAACGATCTCGAGCGCATGGGCGATTATACGTCCAATATCTCCGAGCGCGTCACCGCCCTCGCTTCCAATCCGGCCACGCCCTTTCCACGAGAGATCATGACCATGGCCGACAAGGTCGGGACGATGGTGCGGCGCAGTCTCGATTCCATGGTCGATTCGGACGTCGGACTTGCGCGGGCCGTCTGCGCATCCGATGACGAGGTCGATGCGCTCCATCGCCAGCTTTATGCTACGATTCAAGCGAATATCCGGAAAGACGTTAGCATGCTCGAGTGGTGGATCCAACTGCTCTCCGTCATCCGTTACCTTGAGCGCATCGCCGACCTCGCCACCAATGTTTCTCAGGATGTGATCTATATGGTCGAGGGCGAAGTCGTACGGCACAAGAATCTGAGCGGTCGATTCTGACCGCTCGTTCGACTGGAATTGCAAATCCCCCGCCGGTCAAAGCGGGGGATTTTCTTATGTCTCTCCCACTTGCTACAAATTGAATTCTCCCCCTGCCTGCGGGGGGGCCGGGGGGGGCGGTATTCCCTTCTCGCCTAGCACCTACAAATGCAACTCCTGTCGTCCCGGACTTCGCACAAGTCTTCGCAGGGCGAATGTCCGGGATCTCTCGGCCTGACTGCAAAGACCTGAGAGGTTCTGGACGCCCGCTTCGCGGTGTCCAGAATGACAGCACAGTCTGTCGTCCCGGACTTCGCGCAAGTCTTCGCAGTGCGAATGTCCGGGATCTCTCTGCCTGACTGCAAAGACCTGAGAGGTTCTGGACGCCCGCTTCGCGGTGTCCAGAAT
>CAZGVT010000206.1:0-5770 GCA_964529255.1 uncultured Alphaproteobacteria bacterium
GGATCGAGAACGCTTGTAACATGCTCGCATCGGGCAAGCGGCGTGTGTGCTGTTTTGGCGGTATCAAATGGCTGATCAAGACTCACGCGACATCGACCGCAAAGTAGCGTCAAGTGCGCTCGACGGAGTTATAGCACCATGGGGCATTTTTTGGATCAACGCACAATATTCGGGAGGAGAACATGGCAAAGTACGTTGACGGATTCCTAATACCGGTACCGGTCAAGAGCATTGCGGCTTACAAGCGCATGTCCACCGCCGCGTGCAAGATATGGATGGATCATGGCGCACTTGAGTACATCGAGGCGGTGGGGGACGACCTGAAAACGAAGTGGGCGGCCTCGTTTTCCAAGGCCGTGACTGCCAAGAAAGGCGAGACCGTGGTTTTTTCGTTCATCGTTTTCAAGTCGCGCAAGCACCGGGATACGGTCAATGCGAAAGTCATGAAAGATCCGCGGATGGCAAAGATGATGGATCCCAAGGAGATCATGCCGTTCGACGTCAAACGCATGTTTTATGGCGGCTTCAAGACGATTGTCGACAAATGAAAGTCGGAATGCTTGGGTCGGGGAATGTTGCACAGGCATTGTGCGGCGGATTTCTCGAGCTTGGTCATGAAGTCAAGCTTGGGTCGCGCTCGCCGGAGAAATTGAATGACTTTGTGCGGAGTGTCACTTCCGGCGCGGTCAGCGCGGGGACATTCGCCGAAGCGGCCGCGTTTGGAGAAGTGCTGGTGCTTGCGACTCACGGCTTGGCGACGATTTCGGCGATCGATCAGGCGGGCAAAGAGAGGTTTGCCGGCAAGATCGTCGTCGATGTAACCAATCCGCTGGATTTCTCCGATGGTGTTCCGCCAAGATTCGCGGCGACCCTCGGGGACTCACTTGGCGAGCGTATTCAGCGGCACATTCCTGAGGCGCACGTCGTGAAAGCTTTTAACATTGTCAATTGCTCGATCATGGTAAATGCACGGCTGAACGAAGGTTCGCCGGACATGTTCATGGCGGGAAACGCGGCACATGGCAAGCAGTGGGTCAGCGACTTGGCGCACCAGTGGGGATGGAACACGTGCAACGATCTTGGCGGGATAGAGAACGCATTCTGGCTGGAGACATTCGCGATGTTTTGGATCGTCTATGGGTTCAGGAACAATCACTGGACTCACGCATTCAGACTTCTCAAATCCTGAACAGAATCGATTGGAATTGGCGGGCACAATAATCCGAATGAGCTGCACACCCCTGAGCGAAACCCGTCGCTTAGGGGTTGTATGTATTGGCCGCAGGCTCGTATTCGGGCTTTGTGCGCTGATTGCGTCTGTCGTGTGGAGCAAACCGCTAACTGTTGTCGGTTCCACGCCCGATTTGTGCGCGATTGCGGAAGAAGTCGGCGGAAAGTCGGTCACAACGGTAGTGATTTGCAAAAGCGATCAGGATCCTCACTCCGTTGAACTGCTGCCTGAGCATTTGCTTGCCGTCGAAGATGCCGTGCTTTACTTGATGGTCGGCGCCGGTCTTGATAACTGGGCGGACGAGATCATTCGTGCTGCGAAACCCGGAATCAAAGTAGTGGACTGCTCCATCGGCATTTCGCTACTCGATACGGATCACAACCATGATCAGGAAGCCGGCGTACATGAATTCGGTAATCCGCACTACTGGCTCGCGCCTTCGAACTTGCTGTCGATTGCTACGGCCATCGCGCAGGCGCTGATTGAGAAGAACAGCTATTCGACGGCCTACTATCGCGACAATCTGCAGAAATTCGGTGCCCGGGTGGATTCCGCCACTGCGGTTTGGAAAGGAAAACTCGAGCCGTGCAGTGGGCGCGGAATCGTGTCCTATCACTCGACGTGGGATTATTTTGCCCGCGATTTTGGAATTCCAGTGATTGCCACCATAGAGTCCGCGCCCGGCCAGGAGCCCTCGCCGCGTGACCTCGCGGAAACTCTGACCAAACTCGAGGGAATGCAAGTGATCGCCGTCGTGCGCGAACCATACTCACCCGGATCCCTCTGCGAAATGGTCTCGCGTGAGACGGGGATTCCGATACTCACCGTTTCTGCGATGTCAAAAAGTCCTCGGGGTCACGATTTATGGAATCTGTACGATGAGATCTCGGGTAAACTTGCGGATCTCTGTTGGCGCTGACCCATGTCCGATCTGACTCAAGTCTCAGATAAGACGGAGCCTTCACAACACCGAAAACGGCAGGCGGTATTCGGATTAGTCCTATCCGGACTTTGCTTGCTATTTGCGGTGTGGTGGGGGCTCTGGGCCCTGCTGCATGATGAGGCGGGAGTGCTGATCGTTACTTCACGCCCGAGCGGTGCGGAGGTTATTCTGAATCGCCGGCCGACCGACTTGATCACGACGGGGTTCTTCTCCGACCTGCCGGCAGATTCGTTTCTGGTGTCGCTTCGCATGGACGGCCACCGTCCGATACCGCCCGAGCAAGGCTGCCGGATTCAACCGGACGAAACGACGCGAGTGACGTTTATCATGCAGCCGATTGCACGCGGAGATACTCGCGAACTTCCTCCGGTAAGTGGAAAGACGCCCGATTGGAAGTGGCGAATCGTCAGGATTACGAGCGAGCCGGAGGGTGCGGGGTTGGTTGCAGACGATGCGGAACTTGGCGTGCAGACTCCGGCGACGATACTGCTTGAACCGGGCATGCACCATATTGAAGCTCGATGGCCGGACGGATCCAAGGCATTTAAGAATATTCTGATCAATCAGAGCGAATCACCCCCGGAGATGATCCTCCGTCCCGTAACCTACGAACGACCGGCCCGGAGAGACACCGTTCAAAGATGATGATTAGAAAAGAACTTCATAGAATCGAACCCTGGAGCGCGGTGAGAGTCGGGTTCTTTTTTGGTTTGCTCTGCGGCTTCATATTCGGACTGCTGAATGGTTGGGCAGTGAAATATCTCGCGGAGATGTACGGCGGAATGTTTACGCCACCGGGATCGGAGAATCTTGTGAATCTCGGCGGCGGCGCGGTGTGGTTCCTTGCCGTGTCCACCGCACTCGTGTTCTCACTTTTCTGGTCCTTCATGGGCGGAGTGTTCGCGATATTTTACAATCTCGTTGCGCGTTGGTTTGGCGGCATTGAAGTCGGGGTGGTCGAGCGGCCGCTTCACAAAACTCAGACAACACACGATGGCGGAGTAGAGGTGCGGGACGATGCCTGACGTCCGGGTTCGGTTCGCTCCCAGCCCGACAGGCTATCTGCACGTTGGCGGAGCGCGCACGGCAATCTTCAACTGGCTGTTCGCGCGCGCCGTGAGGGGTACATTTCTTCTGCGCATCGAAGATACGGACCCCGTACGCTCACGCGGCGAATTGGCGCAGATCATCCTCGATGGATTGAATTGGCTCGGAATCGAGTCCGATGAGCCGGTCATATATCAGAGCGACAACAAAGCTCGATTCGTTGAAGTCGCTCACGCACTCGTGGAATGCGGCCGTGCCTACTACGATTTTACGACTCCGGAGCAGCTTGAGGAACTGCGGAGGCAATCCCAAGAACGGCGTGAGCCAGCATTCCGGTTCAAGGCTGACCGGGCCAAGGCAATGAGCGATTCGATGGCGCGGTTATCTGCCGGCGAGCCCTACGCGATTCGCTTTTCCGCCGAGGACTCGGGCCTTGAATGGGACGACCTTGTTCACGGGTTGATCCGATTCGATGGGGCCGAACTTGAAGACTTTGTTTTGCTGCGCAGTGACGGATCGCCCACGTACCATCTTTCGGTCGTGTGTGACGACCACGACATGCGGATCTCGCATGTGTTGCGCGGCGACGATCACATCTCGAACACGCCGAAGCAGATCGGCATTTACCGCGCAATGAACTGGGACATTCCGCGTTTCGGACACGTTCCGCTGATTCTGGGACCGGACAAGCAACGCCTTTCCAAGCGCACGGGTGCAACGTCGGTAGGCGAGTTTCAATCACTCGGTTTTCTGCCTCAGGCGATGTTCAACTTTTTGACCTTGCTCGGTTGGTCGCCGGGCGCCGGAGATCGAGAGATTTTTGCGCGAGATGAACTTGTCGGCGCTTTCACGCTCGAGGGGATTCAGGCCAAGAGCGCCGTCTTCGACATTGCAAAGTTGGAGTGGATGAACGGCGAGCACCTTCGGCTGCTGAGTGATGAAGGCGCGGCGGAGTATTTGTTCGCTCACAAGGACTCGATCGACGTTTCGCTGGAGCAGATGAAGTCCTGGATGCCGTTGGTCAAGCCGCGTGTCCGGCTACCGAGGGACTTCTATCGGGATCAGGCCTATTTTCTTGCAGACCCGTTGGAGTATGATCCGTCGGGAATTGAGAAGCACTTCGGCGATCCGGGGCTGCTCGCCCGGTTGAGGGAATATGCGGCGGATCTTGAGAGCGTCGAGAGTTTTGATCCCGCAGTGCTCGAGGCACATTTGCGTTCGAGCTGCGAGGCCTGGGGGATTTCAGCGGGGAAGTTGATTCACCCGCTTCGATTGGCATTGACGGGTCGGACAGTGAGTCCGGGGATTTTCGAACTGATGCACGCGCTCGGGCGTCAGACCGTGATGCGTCGAATCTCAGCCGCGCTTGAGGCTGCCCCGGTCCGGTGAGAGTGCTGGACAGGTATATCCTGGGCCGCTTTCTGCGGTTCTTCCTGTTTGCCGTGCTCGCGAGTCTGGTCATTTTCGTGACGGTTGACGCGACGGAGCAGCTCGATAAATTCATCGATGCGAAGGAAGGCTGGAACTTGATCGGGAGATACTACTATTTGTATCTCCCGTTTATTTTTTATCTCACGATGCCTGTTTCGGTGCTCTTGGCGACGTTGTTTACGGTCGGCGGACTGGTTTACCGCAATGAACTCACCGCCATGCAATCAGCCGGCTACTCGCTATGGCGCGTGCTGATCGTATTGCTGTTGGTTTCATTGCCTTTGAGCGCCGGTGCGCTGGCCTTGGGCGAGACGGTTGTACCGGCGGCCAATCACGAGCGAAAAGATATCTACCGGACTAAGATAAAAAAGAATGCGCCAACGGGGGCGAATCGTCAGGGCCGAGTGTACATTCAGGTCGGCGAAGGATCCTATCTAAAGATGGAAGGCTATGATCCCGCCTCACAGACGGGCCGCAAACCGACCGTGCATACCGTCGTATCAGGCAGGGTGAACAAGCGAACACAAGCTGAACAGATCAAATTCAACGGTCAGTTTTGGGTGATGTACAACGTTGTCGAGCGTAACTACCGCGTCGACGGCTTGGAAGTCAATTCGCTCGACTCTCTGATCAAAGAGGAGTTTACAATCACGCCGGCGGATCTCGAG
Source organism: uncultured Alphaproteobacteria bacterium (assembly GCA_964529255.1). Taxonomy (GTDB): domain Bacteria; phylum Electryoneota; class RPQS01; order RPQS01; family RPQS01; genus CAZVXJ01. The sequence goes on from CAZGVT010000206.1 coordinate 5,321, forward strand.
CGCGTGAACATCGAGCCCGAGGAGTTGAATTACCGCGATTTGAAAAGCCTGGTGTACAGACTTCAATCCGGCGGCATTCGCGCGTCAAAGTGGGTTGTTGATCTCGGCTTCAAGATATCACAACCGTTTGCCGCGACGATCATCGTGCTGTTCGGAGTTCCGTTCGCGGCTTTCAGGAGACGGGGTGGGCTGGTCTTTGGATTTGGGCTTTCGTTGTTGGTTTGCTTCGTATACTTCGGTTTCATTCAAGTGGGGAAGATCCTCGGCTACAATGGAACGATTGATCCGCTGACCGCAGCGTGGGGCGGTAACGCCGCGTTTGGGTTGCTCGGGCTTTATCTCGTGATTCGCGCACCAAAGTAGTATCCGATAGAGTAGTCAGAGAGAGCAAAACGCCCGCAAACCACGGGCGTCAGGTTGCCGACAAAGGCCCGAGCCGTGTTGGCTGCT
>CAZGVT010000207.1:0-4105 GCA_964529255.1 uncultured Alphaproteobacteria bacterium
ATCTCGTAGGCCATGCGGTTTGCGCTCGGCGACTTGTAGATGATCGAATTCAGATCTTCGCCGTCGAGTACAATCGCGCACTTGGCCTTGACGGACGAGAGATCCACCACATTGCAACCCAGCAGGCCGATTTCCTCCGCGACGTCGAAGATTACTTCCACGGGACCGTGCGGCATAGCTGACTCGTGCAAACACCTCAGCATCTCGACGATTGCTGAAACTCCCGACTTGTCATCCGCACCCAGCACAGTTGTGCCATCGGAGCGAATCACACCGTCTTTCACCGTCGGCTTGATTCCAAGACCGGGCATGACCGTATCCATATGAGCGGAATACAAGATCGCCGGAGCCGAAGAGTCTCTACCGGCAAGGCGGACATGCAAGTTGCCGCACTCGCCGCCGATTTTCGTCGCGGCATCGTCGCGCCACAATTCGCAGCCAAGCGGTTTCAGCACGGCTTCAAGATAATCCGCAACCGCGGTTTCTTTCTTCGAAGGGCTGTCGACTTGAACCAGTTCGCAAAAAGTGCGAACATGGCGGTCGACGTTAACAGGCGGGATATTCATGATGAGCTATTGAGGTAGGAGATCGCCGACAACACCGCCGGCGACGCGGCGAATTATGCGAACGTTTTGCACCGTACCGACAACTGAAAGCGGGCCGTTGAGAAACACGTCAAGATAGTTTTCGGCGTGACCGGCCCACAGGTTGCCCGATGTCCGGTTTTCAATGAGTACGCTTCGAACGGCGCCAAGGTTCCGCGCACTGAACGCCAACCGCTTCTCAGCGTCCAATTGCTTCAACCGGGTGACGCGCGCGGATTTTGCAGTTTCATCCACTCTGTCCGGAAGTTTCGAGGCCGGAGTACCCGGTCGAACGCTGAACGGGAAGATGTGCAGATAGGATATCGGCGCGCTCTCGAGGTATCGCACGGTTTGCTCGAAATCGTCATCCGTTTCCCCCGGAAATCCGACAATGATATCAGAGCCGAATCCCCAGTCATCGCGGAGCGCATACGCCTGCGAGAATATGCGATCAATCTCGGCCACCGTATAGCGGCGATTCATCCGGTGAAGCGTTCGGTCTTCCCCACTCTGCAATGGAATGTGCAAGTGCGGGCAGATTTTTTCCGAACAAGCGATTACCTTAAGAAGTTGAGTCGTGACCGCCCACGGTTCCACACTGCCAAGCCGCAGCCTCTGAATCGAAGGCTCGTGCGACAGCGCCTCGATTAACCGGGATAGCCCGTCCCGTGTGCCCCAGTCAAAGCCGTACGTTCCCAGGGCGACGCCCGTCAGGACGATCTCGCGAAAGCCCTCGGCCGCGAGGATGCGCGCTCGCTCCACGACTTTTTCGATCGTAAGACTGCGACCGCGGCCGCGCAGAGACGGGATGACGCAGTAAGTGCACTTCTGCGAACAACCATCCTGGACTTTGAGAAATGCGCGCGTCCGGCCCAGCAATCCGCGCACCGGCAAACTCTCTTCAAATACAGTCGACAGACGTTGCTCACCGACTGCGATTCGAGGTGATCCGTCTGCAGTCGCAGCTCCCACGAAGTCGAGAATCCGCGACTTCTCCGAGTTTCCGATGACGCCGCTGACGCCGGGAATTGCGGAAAGCGTTTCAGGCGAGCGTTCCGCCATGCAGCCGACGGCATACAGCTTCGCATCCGGATTCGATCTTGCGATCGATCGAATCAGAGTGCGGACTTTTCGTTCCGCCGTGGCTGTGACGGCACACGTATTGACAATGTGAAGGCTCGCGTCAGCATGACTGTCGACGACTTCATGGCCAGCGGCGCGAAACTGGGCAAGCATCGACTCACTGTCGTACTGATTCAATTTGCAGCCCAGCGTGCTGACGGCGACCTTCAATTTCGGATCCGTACCCTGAGCGGTCAAGTCGTGCACGGAATCAGCCGTCAGATCGAGTCGCCTTCGTCGGCCGGCATCTCGGGTTTCTCGGTATCCACATCAGTCGCGTCGCTGCCAACCACGTATTTCTTCATCGTCTCGTCATCAACCTCGGCTTCACCCTCAGCACCCGCAGGAGCTTGCGCGGCAAGAATGATTTTCTTTGACTCCTTGTCGAACTCAATGACTTCCAGTTGCAGCTCTTCGCCGACGTTAACCGAATTCTTTCCGCCACGCGTCAACCGTTTGAGCTGACTATTGGGCACAAACCCTTCCACATCATACGGAAGATCGACAACGATGCCTTTTTCAAGGATTCGAGAGGCCCGGCCGGTTACTTGCGTGCCGACAGAAAGCGTCTGCTGAAATCCTTCCCAGGGATTCTCCTGTGCCTGCTTGAGTCCCAGCGCAATCCTACGCTCATTGCGATCAAAACCCAACACGATGACTTCGACTTGATCGCCCTTCTTGAGAATCTCCCCCGGATGGCGGACACGTTTCGTCCACGACAAATCGGAAATGTGAACGAGACCGTCGATGCCGTCTTCAAGCTCCACAAACGCGCCGAACGGCACCAGGTCACGAACTCTACCGGTGTGCCGGCTGCTTAACGCATATTTAATTTCGAGATTTTCCCACGGATCCGGCTCGACCTGCTTCATGCCGAGCGATATCTTGCGGTTCTCTTTGTCGATGCTAAGCACGACCACTTCCACTTCGTCACCGACCGAGAGTATGGCCGACGGGTGCTTGACATGTTGCGTCCAGCTCATTTCAGAAATATGCACCAGACCCTCGAGTCCGCGATCCAATTCCACAAACGCTCCGTAACGGGCAATCGACACGACTTTGCCCTTTACTTTCGCACTGACCGGGAATTTTACTTCCACTCCCTCCCACGGGTGCGGCTGAAGCTGCTTCAAGCCGATGGAAATGCGCTGGCGATCCTTGTCGTAGTCGAGAACTTTCACCGTGATCTTCTGATCAAGCTGCACAACTTCCGAGGGATGGCTGACGCGTCCCCACGAGAGATCGGTAATGTGCAATAAGCCGTCCACGCCGCCGAGATCCACGAACACGCCAAAATCAGTGATGTTCTTGACCGTACCCTCCATCACGTCACCGACATTAAGGCCGGAGAGTACTTTTTCACGAACACCGGCGAGACTTTCCTCGATAATGACCTTACGCGAGACCACGATGTTCTTGCGCATGTCATTCAACTTTACGACGCGGAATTCCATGTCCTGCCCCACGAGAGCATCGAAGTCGCGCACGGGATGTACGTCGATTTGGGATCCGGGGAGGAATGCATCGATGCTCATCAAGTCTACGACGAATCCGCCCTTTATGCGACGAAGTATTTTGCCTTTGACAGTCTCATTCGTGCGGTGAACTTCACCGATGCGCTCCCAGACACGCAGGAAGTCGGCCTTCTTCTTCGACAGAAGGAGTTGACCCTCGGCATCTTCCACACGATCAAGATATACATCGATGTCATCGCCGATTTTTACCGCGTCCGGACCGCCGAACTCGTCCACGGCGATGGTGCCTTCGGACTTGAATCCAATGTCAACCGAAACGCCTTTATCGCCGACCGCGATAATTTTTCCGCGAATGATCTCGCCTTCGCGGAACTCCATGATCATCTTCTCATAGAGTGCGGCCAGATCCTGTGCGTCAGCGGCACCCGGCTTCTGCGATTCAGGCAGGTCAGAAAGTTTGATCTTCCTGCCCTTGAATCTTAAATCGTCTTTTGCGGTTACGTCGACCGCGCGAGTTTGTTCCGTTGTTTCCATGAATTTTGTCACACCGGTTCGTTTATGCCCGTCCGGTGGCCCGGGGTTAGGTGAATAGGCTGAAATGCTATCTAAGTCGCTCTTCGTCGATGATCTCGCGGGAGTATACCGGTCCAAGCGATGTGACCACGGCTCCCGGAGTTTGCAGGGAAAGCTCTCGGATTGCGTCCAAAGTCCGATCCGAAATGTGCTGATACAATTCACGACCGCTGAGATTTGCGGTTCTCAACCGATCGGCGGAAATCGGCGCTCCGAAAACCACGCGGATTGCCGGTCTTTGTCGCAATCGGATCTTGTCAATGACGCTCCCGTGAATGTAGACCGGTACCACCGGCGCGCGAGTGAGTTCGACCACCCAACCCACTCCCACCTTCGCCTTCAGGAACCCAT
>CAZGVT010000207.1:4115-5755 GCA_964529255.1 uncultured Alphaproteobacteria bacterium
CGCCTGACGATCAAATTGCCCTCGCCGCACCGGAAACGCGTTCAAATAGGTGATCAGGCCGCCGAGTATCTTCGCTCGAAAGAGCTCTTCCTTCGCCAGAAAACTTACTTCGCGGGGGACGACTCCGCCAAGAATAGGTGGATCAAAGTTGGAGCGATGATTAGATGCGAGAATGACGCTCCCGCTGCGGGGAACATGCTCCAAACCGGAAACCGAAAGACCGTACGCGACCGTGAAATACAGACGCGAGAGCGCGCTACACACTGCGTAACCGGCCCGCATCGGCAATCAGTGGATTGCAGCCGAAGGATCGAGTTTCTTCACCAAGGCCAGTACTCGCTCCACCTGATCGCCGATGGTCATATCGGTCGTGTCGACCTCAATCGCATCCGTGGCCTGACGGAGCGGGCTGTGTTCGCGGGTCGAGTCACGATGATCGCGCGCCTCAAGCGCGTTCTCAACTTCGTCGGTCGACTGCTCGATGCCCCGCGCCAGCATTTCCTTGCGCCGCCGCTTGGCGCGTGTCTTCAAGTCGGCAGTCAGAAAGATCTTCAGATCGGCATCCGGAAACACCACCGTGCCAATATCCCGTCCGTCGAGAACGACGCCGCCTTCCTTGCCAAGTTCTCGCTGCCACTGCACAAGATATGTTCGCACCATCGGATGCTCCGAAACCGGACCTACCCACAGCGAAATCTCCGGTGTGCGAATAGCCTCGCTCACGTCCTCATTGTCGAGGTGGATGCGAGTGCCCTCCGCAGTGTCTTTTTGAATCACGACCGTGGATTGAAGCAAATCCTCAATTCGAAGCGGATCGGTGACCTCGACTCCGAAGCGCATCATCTTCAGCGCCACCGCACGATACATCGCACCGGTGTCAAGATGCATGTAGCCCAGTCGCTTGGCGACGAGCTTGGCCGTCGTGGATTTACCCGAACCGGCGGGCCCGTCAATGGCAATAATGAGGCCGCGAACGCGCTTCACGACTTAATGCGGGCGCCCTTTTCCTCGTCAATGAAAATGTGAGTCACGATCCGTGCGGCGAAGTGATCATCGGACTCGCCACGGCTCTTGCGCTCCCAGGGAAATGCCGACGACGTGTCTGCGCTACTCAACCGCGCATCGTTGAAAAAGCTCGAAATTCTACCCTGCCAAAGCTGCATGTTCGCCGGGCGAAGATCGACCCAACCCTTGTCGGCCCAATCATCAATCGAGCCGGCGTCGATCGTCAGTTCGTTGCTGCCTGAGTAGGCCGGGATCTTCACTTCAGGTCCGCGCAACAATCGCCTGCCGTCCGGAAGCAAAATCGGAACACCAATCGAAATAATCTGCGAACGCAACTTTTGATTCTTGTGGATGACCTCAAACAGGCGAGCCGCCATGTCCTGAGGCGAGTCCTTGCCTGCTGCAGCCGGATCCTTGTACGCGACCTTGATCAGATAGGCTTCGTATAGAAGTTTAGAGAGGTGCGGCGGTCCGAGCATTTCAAATGCCACACTGATCGTATCATGCTCGGTTTCAAGCCGGAGCATCTCTTCCAGCGCCATCCCTCTCAAGTAACCCGCTCGATATGAGGGTCCCATGGCGGCGGAATCCAGAGCGCCTATTACGTCCAGACCGCTATTTCCGCCTTCAATCTC
>CAZGVT010000208.1:0-5664 GCA_964529255.1 uncultured Alphaproteobacteria bacterium
GATCCGACGTCAGATTCAGAAAGAGAGTAACCGGTTCGTTGTTGAAAACGTTTGCAACGGATACTTCATAAGGCGCAACGGGATTCCCGTTTGCTCCTGCATTGATCGCGCCGTATGTCTGGAATCCCGTTCTGACGATCACACCTGCGGATTGGGAGACCAGAGTCCCGGAGACATTGGTCAGATTCGTCGTGCCGTTGTTCAAGACGTTTATACTCAGTCCGATTGTCTCGCCAGGGTTGAAGATGTCATCATTGTTCCCGTGCGTGGAACCCAGATCGTCATCGTCCACGGACAGCGAATTCAAGACGAGATTCGTCGCAGGAGTTGTCACGGTCACCGACCCAAGATAGGGAAGCTGATCGTCTTTGGTCACCGTGACGAGCAACGTGCCGGTCGTGGGTGTCGAAATCGGCAGGTCAATTTGACCACTGCTATTCGTGTATCCTCGAGCGAAGGTCTCGGTGCCTTTCGTTAAGCAAACAAGGGCGCCCTCTACATTCTGCGCAAGCGGATTCGTCACGGTTACCGACAAGTGATTGGTTCCACGCTGAACGGAGGCCGAATGCACAACAGTCGTAGTGTTCGGAGTCTTATGCCAAATATTAACTGCTGGATCCCCCATGAGATTTGACCACCAGCAGAAATCGTTCACGTGTGACGGGTAGAAATTGTAGTAGTTTCGATAGAGTTCTAGCTTGCCGGCGATGTTGATGATACCGGCCTCGGTAATATCGTACACGTAGAGCCCGTACATTGCCCCCGCATCTAGCAAGTTGTTGCAGGGGGGATTCGTATGTATGCCCTGAAGGCCCACACACGCAATGGCTCCTCTTGGTGTATCATTACTGGGGGAAGGCTGGCACACCCAGTATTCGGACACGCACTTGTCCGAGTTCTGAAATGTCCCAGTACCACACGTCATCGCGTATACGAACGGTGCGCGTCCGCCAAGAGTAGGGCTTCCACCTGTTGCTGGCAACGAACTCAGTGCGCTCGTGCTAATGTCCGAGATCCAGGCCATTCGATGATTGAATACGGAGACGAATGAAGGAGGGTTGAGGCCGCCGACATTGTTGTTGATTTGCGAAGAACTGATCGCCCCGCTAATTCTCTGAACAGAGTCGCAAACCGTCCCGGATTGGTTCATGATCTGCCGAACGTACTCCTTCATGGACGGATTGGAGAAGTTGCCGGTGTGAGCGGTGCATCGCGCGCGATTGAACCATACCATGTCGGCAGTATAGGGAACCGACTCATAGTTGATGGTCTTCCTGACCACATAATGCAACTCGGAACTCTGTCCGACGGAGATGCGTCCGACTGCAATGTCTGGTACCGGGTCCGGGTTGTCGCCGCCCGATGGCGAAAGAACTCCGTAGTAATTATCGAACTCTGTCGAATGAGTAGGAATAGAAAACGACGATCCCGCGCCCGGATCGCCGAATAAACAGACGAATTCCAACTGCCCGTTCGAATTGTTGTACAGATTTGAAATGTAGGTGCGAATCGAGGGAGCATCTGACCCAGTCTGTGTCAATGTGACGTAGGATGCGTCGAGACCCTTGCGCCTGTGCCAACTGACCAGGCTGTCTGCCTCGGCAGTGTTCGATACGTTATTCGGACAAATGATCAGGTATTTCCCCGGCAGTACCGGCAACGCATCGAGCGCACTGCCCTCGAAGTTCTCAAATGTCCGATAGAGCTTCTTGAAACTCGGTGAAATGTACTCGGGATTCACGGTGATTTCGTTGTCGCCGATACCTCCGATATCCTCGATCACGAGTTCGATCTCGTCGTACACGCGGAGCTCACGTCTTGCCGGGTTATACTGAACCGGAGCTACCGCGAGAGAAACGAAGCGCACGTCTCGCAGCGTCGCGGGACTAGAAATCTGAGCGATCTCTTGAGGATACCAGACGTCCTCACCGTAGATTGAAGGATCGAGCGCGTATCCCAAGTCATCAAGCGAAGATTCCAGTTCCTCGCCGTCGTAGGGTTGCTTGGGAGCGACGCTCACGTTTTCAATCACGGAGAAATGAGAATTGGTGACGGTTGCAGCCACCTCACCCGTTCGGTTCACCATGATCATCTTGTTCACGCGCGGCAAATCCGGTTCGCCTTGATGAACCGTGCTCGCTTCGCCCGACATCACGACGGACGTGTAGCTGACTCCGCCCAACGTGACGGGGGAATACTCCAAGGGAGGATCCGAGAAACGCAGATGGACGGATGAGGGATTGGGATCCACGACCTGAAATGGCATCGGCACAACGGCCTGCGGCCCGGGGAGATTCCAGAAATTCGCGGGAGTGAGGGGGGTAGTTGTCTTGGCAGCAGAACCTGCCGTCGCGGAGAAGGCAGAGGAGGTCAGAGCCAGAACGGCAAAGAGAGCAGCAAATCGGCTCAATGAGATTCGACAACGCATCGTTACAGCTTCTCAACTATTAAGTGCATGAATTCAATGAACAAGTAATATACCATACTTCGCGCGATTTCGCAATCCTCTCAGCACAATGGCGAGATTGTAACTAATAAATCAAATACTTAAAAATCATAGAATTATATTGTAGTGCCCCTCGAGAAATGCGTTTGAAGAGTCATCGGCTCTCCAAGCTTGAAGCACTTGTAAAGGCCCGTCAGTCGGCAACTTGCTGATATCGCCATGTCGTTACAAATGTCACAAGGGGTCGGCTTTGCCGACCCCTTGTAAATGAAAGGGAACATCATCACTGCCCGTTCCAGCCGAATCACTGCCCGTTCCAGCCGACTACCTGATAGAACCTCTTGTCATCACTCGGAACTGCTATGGTGATGCTGGTATCCTGAGTCTGCGTTACGAAAGTATCGAACGGTCCGGTAGGAGACGCCGCAGAAAACACCTGATACCAGAGATTGTTGTCATCCTGCCATCTGAGGATCAGATTGTCGCCGCTTCGGTTGATCACGACGTTTTGCGGGGCCGTCGGTTCAGGTATTGTCGCGACTCCATACAGTGTAATGTCGTCGATGTACCAACCCTCCAACTGTGTGGCTCTGTCAGAGCAGAAACGCCACCTCAGTTGAATCGTTTGACCAGCGTAGGCGGAGAGGTTCACGGATTGATTTGTCCAAGTGGAGATTGTTCCAGCATAGCAGGCTCGACCTCCAACTGCTGGGCCCGTATAATTCTCGCCGTTCCCGGCGAGGTGACGGAAGTGCTTCGGATAGTTTCCAGTCGGCACGAGTTCTTGATAGGCACCGCCGTTCACGGAAATCTCCAACATACCTCCGTCAAATGCAGAGTCCGGATAAGTGCCTGAGAGTTCGCTTGCGATCTGATGCCAGAACTCAAGCAATGCGGAGCCGGGCAGATTGGCAATCACGGGTGAAGTCAGAAACGCATCTAATGAGTCAATGTAGCTGCCTGTCCCCGTGTCACCGCACTTGTAGGAGTGCGTGCCTGAGAGTGCCCGCTCCGTGGAAACATGCCATTGATCAAGCCACAGTCCGCCGGGCGAAGTGTGAGACCAACCCGCCGCTCCCGATTCAAAGTTCTCACTCAGCACGACTTCTACATTTGCAATCGAGAAATTAGCAGCCGAGATGTCGGTCGAGTCAGGTGAATTTACGGATTGTATTCGTATGCGACAATTGGGTGACGCGGGCAGCGCAACGACGTAGGGATGACTTCCATCATTCGGAGTGCTTGCTGCAATGGTCTCCCAGGGGCCGCCGGCTCCAGTACGCGACAATGCGATGCTCACGTTTCCTGTGACCAGTCCCTGCGACCACGCAATCGTCTCTGTGGAATCCGCAAGCCAGATCTCGCTTCCGTTTGGGGACACGAGCGAGAAGTGTGGATTGATCGAGCCGGTCACATCTGTGGTGAACATGATCGCGCGTCCATCAACCAGCGTCGTTGATCCGGGCGTGTAGGCATCCCAATAGCAAATTTCCAGTCCAACCGTGTGATCCATGTTCTGAATACCCACCGTCGCGTAGTCATTGTCGGCCACATCTTCATTGGGATGGGGATTCACGTCCTGATACTGGATTAGTATTTTGCTGTCACCCGTCGGAGAAGGCGCGTCCTGAGGGTCGTAAATGACAATCTGGAAGGTCTGAAGCATAACCGCCACGTTTGTTCTACATCGTGTGATCCACTCGATGATGTAGCGGCCATTCACACCATCGTCTTTGACGAATACTCCTCCATTTGTGATACCGGCAACGATCAAGTCATCCCAGTAGGCGGCAACCATGTTGGGCGGACCAAGCGGAGAACCCATGTGCCAGTTGCGGTAGTCAACCTGGGGAGTTGACCCAAATGCGATCCATCCGTTGGATGAAACTGTCACTCGGTCAAATGGCACACCATAGAAGACCGCCGGAAACGGCAAGACTACTTCAGCAATGTCATCCTCATTCTCGCTCCCATCAGTGAAACCGAGTGACTGACCTGACCCTCCCAGCGTAGGACAAATCTCTAACCACTCATAGAGTGGGGCCGCGCCGGGCGGCTGTGTATCGCTGTTCTCGAAGGCCTTGTATCCATATGCATCCGGCCCCGTCGGGCTTGTCGCCGCCGAGACTCCGACAGCAAGCAGGAAGTTCGTGGAGTCCCGAACACCGTTGGCATCCATCAGGACAATCTGCATCGGAGCCTGAAAACCTCCGGGAGTATAGGTGGCGGCGGAGAGGTTGAAGGGATTCCCGCCGTTTGATGCGCTTCCGCTCACCGCGATATTTCCATATGTGCCGGCATCATCGTTGACTGTCACGTAAGATGACAGAGATCGCAGTATCCCACTCGCACTCGAAAATGCTCTTGAGCCGTCATTGGAAACCGTCACGGTGAAGTTACCGGATTCGCCCGGATCAAGACGATTGTTCGCATCCGGGAATGAGCTGCCCACGTAAGCGACGCTGGCGGCTTGCGGAGTCAAGTCAAATCGAATGGTCTGATTTCCTGCTGACGAGGAGGTATTCAGGAAGAAAGTAACCGGTTCACTGTTGAACACTTGAGATACCACGATTTGATACATTTGTACCGGGCTGGCTGTGCCTCCGACAGGGATGTTCGGGTAGTCATTGACAGCATCGTTGAAAGAAATTCCGGGCGATGTCGTGGTCAAGGTTGCATTCAGGATATTGGTGACCTGAGTTGACGTGCCCGTATTTTGGAGGACGATACTCAGATCAACCGTCTCGCCGGGATTCAGAATTCCGTCAGGGGTTCCGCCTGCGTCGGCAATAGAAATGCTGCTGAAGGACAAGGAAGCCGGGACATTGATCACGGAGATCGTGCTGACATAGGGCCGCAGGTCTTTCCCGGTCACGACAATGTCCATCGTGCCGGTCGTCGGCGTCGCTACCGCGAGATTGATCTGCCCGCTTGCATTTGTGTAACCGCGAGCAAACGTCTCGCTGCCTTTTGTCAGGCCGACCAGCGCATTGGCAATCGGAGAACTCCCGCCCGTCACGGTAATCGAGATGTTGTTGGTTCCGCGCGCGATGCTTGCGGGATGAGTAACTGTTAATTGCTGAGGAATGTCAAGATAGACAGGAACTCCAGGATCGCCCTGCAGATTGCACCACCCCGAGAAGTTCCAGACGCCCGTTCGCTCCCCGCCGCTAGCGACATCCCAGAAGTTCTTGTACAACTCCATTTTCGCATTTACC
>CAZGVT010000209.1:0-5659 GCA_964529255.1 uncultured Alphaproteobacteria bacterium
TCCGGTTACGCTCCAAGGTGCTCTAATATGCTAAACTTACAAGTATTCATGGCACGGCCGTCGAATTCCGCAGGCAATAACAACGCTTCAAGTGTCTTGACTTTCCAATTTGTGGAATTATATTACTATTCTGGCTGATGATTTCCGATCGGAATCTCCACCGGATCAATGACTTTCTATTGCGGCCCCGTTACGCTTTATAGCTTTTGCTTCGATGTATTACATAAAGGAACTCCATGATGAACAGAGCCTGTGCATGTTGTTTCGCGCTCGCAATGCTCGTGCTGGTCGTGCCCGGTTTTCCCGCGACTATCGGAGTGAATGTTACAAACTTTTCGTTCACGCCAAGCACGATTACTCTGGCTACCCTCGATACAGTCATTTGGACCCGCATCACCGGAACACATAATGTCCATCACAACGTAGCCGTTCCGAAATTCCACAATGACATCGGCAACACCTGGACGACTTACGTCTGGCCATGTTCCGTCGGTGTCGGTGTCCTGCCCTATGTTTGTCAAGTTCATCCCGGCAGCATGCAGGGCACGGTGAATGTCGCGAGCATCACGGTGACCTCGCCCAATGGAGGCGATCAGTGGATTGTCGGAAATCTGCGAACGATTACCTGGACTTCGACCAACCTGTCCGCATCGGCAAATGTCATCATAGAACTAAACCGCAACTACCCCGCCGGCGGCTGGGAGACGATTACGGCAAGCACTGTCAACGACGGCAGCCACTCTTTTACGGTCGGAGGGTCCGCGTCATCAAATGTGAGAATTCGCATCCGTACCGTCGCGACCAGCGCAATCACCGGATCGATCAGCGATCTGTCCGATGCCGACTTCGAAATTATTGAGCCGTCCATTACTGTGCTCACGCCCAACGGTGGAGAAGTCTGGATCGAGGATGAAGTGCGCGAGATTACGTGGACGTCTGTCGGAGTGAGCGGTAGTGTCAACATCGAAATCAATCGCGCATTTCCCGGAGGAGCCTGGCAAAACGTCGTAAGCAATACGGCAAACGACGGCACCCATGATTGGACCGTTACGTTTCCCGGATCTACCGCGTGCCGGGTTAGAATCTACCGCTCTTCGATGAGCAGCATTTCGGATACGTCCGATGCGAACTTTACCATCATCCAGCCGCTCATCACGATTACTTATCCGAATGGCGGTGAGCAGTTTGTTCCGGGCGACTCGGTGAATATCACGTGGACTTACTCGGCTGTGCCGAACTTGTTCGATGTCCACTTCAACCGCACCTATCCGTCGGGAACTTGGGAACTCCTGTATGCTGCCACGACACAGGAACTGGATCATCCGTGGATCGTAACGGGTCCGGTCTCAAGCACTTGCCGAATTCGTGTGCGAAATACTAATCAGGCTTCGCGATTCGACTACTCTAATTCAAACTTCAGCATCGTCAACCCGTTCATCGTGCTGGATCGACCCGACGGTGGTGAGAGTTGGACTGCCGGTACCGCCGACACCGTCGAATGGCATTCGACCGGAGGCATCCCGGATGTGATAATCGAACTCGACCGGAATTTCCCGTCCGGACTCTGGGAAACTCTCGTTGCATCGACGCCCAATGACACGATTGAGTTCGTCAATGTTACCGGCCCCGCGACGACTCAGGCGCGCCTGCGCATCTCAAGCGTCACAGATTCGACCGTCATGGATACGTCCGACTCGGAATTCACGATCATCGTCAATGAGTCCCTCACGCTCGTCAGTCCAAATGGCGGTGAGGTCTTCTATGTCGGTAATCAGGCCACGGTCGACTGGTTGAGCACAGGCTCCATTTCAGACGTCCGCGTGCTCCTAGATCGTGATTATCCGAGCGGCACTTTCGACACTCTATTGGCGTCCACTACGAACGACGGTACGGAGTCTTTCGCTGTCACTGCGCCTGTCTCTACATTGTGTCGTCTGCGAATCGAGAGTCTTGTGGATGCGGGCACGGCGGACGAGTCCGACGCCGATTTCGAGATCAGGCAAATCCTTCCGCCGGTCGGAGTCGTGGCGAATTCGAGTTATCCTGATGTCCTGCTATGGTGGTACTCCGTCGCCGATGCTGACTCCTACGTGGTCTATCGTTCGACGGACCCGCTGGCCGATCCCTTCCTTGAATGGGTAGTTACCACCGCCGAGACGACTGCCGTCGACCCCGGTGCAGCCAATGCATTTGACAAGTATTTCTATATCGTTAGGAGCATGAAGATCTGACGCCTGACTTGACTTTCTCCGCTTAGGATTGTACCTTTCCGAGACTAAACCCTGTGGATGGCTGCTTTTTGTCTAATTCCTGTTATTTCAATAGCTTGTGAATCGTCGGCCGACAACCACTGCAGGAGGACATCATGAATCGGATTGGAAAAGTACTTGTTCTCGCGTTCGGTCTTATTGCCAGCACCTGTTTTTCGGCTCAGTGGAACGTCACAGTGACCGAGTTTGAATTCCTGCCGCCTGACCTTACGATCAGCATGGGGGACACGGTAATCTGGACCAATGTCCTGGGCATTCATAATGTACTTGAGGCCTGCGGCGATCCACTGTTCGTCAACTCCGTACAGGAGGCGCCTTGGGTCTACCAGTTCGTTTTCTCGGCGGCGAACGGAGTCGTGGCCGGTGCGGTTTATCCCTATCTCTGTGAAGTCCATCCCGATCTCATGTGGGGCAAGATCACGGTCACTCGGCCGCCGGTGCGATGGGATGTCACTGTCACGAATTTTTCGTTCACGCCACAAGTACTGAATGTGGTCACCGGCGACACGATTGTTTGGAGTCGTGTGGCCGGCACCCACAATGTGCATCACAACGTGGCCGTTCCAAAGTTTCACAACACGATTGGCGGCACTTGGACAACGTATGTCTGGCCGTGCAGCGTCGGAACGAGCGTGTTGCCCTATGTGTGCCAAGTTCATAGCGCGACAATGACCGGCACGGTCAACGTCACAGAGGTGCCTTCGCCCACACCGACTCCCGTGGCAGTCGTGATCCAGCCCAATGGCCTCGATGCAGTATTGAATTGGCCCTCCGTGCCCGGCGCCACGTGCTACTTGATTTACAAGCAGGCAACTCCCGAGCCGTCACCCTTCACGACGCTCATTTCCGCAACTTCCGACACGAGCTTTACGCATTTCGGGGCTTCGGCTGTCAACAACAAATGCTTCTATGAGGTTCGCGCCATCAATAACTGACGGCGCGGGCGTGTCACGCGAAGCGAGCTGAGAAGCCCATGCTGGACTATTCACTCGCGCGTGAGGATATGATCGTCACGCAGCTCGAGCGCCGTGGGATTCAAGATCGTCGAGTGCTCGATGCCATGCGTTCCGTGAAGCGGCATTACTTCGTAGAGCCTGCCTTTCGCGACCGGGCTTACGAGGATACGCCGCTTCCGATTGAAGAAGGGCAGACCATTAGCCAGCCCTACGTGGTCGCGCGCATGCTCAGTCTGCTCGTGCTTGAAAAATCGTTTCGCGTCCTGGAAATCGGCACCGGATCGGGCTATCAGACCGCTGTGCTGTCCGAGTTGGTCCATAAGGTCTTTTCGATTGAGCGCCATGTGCAACTCGTCCAGCGCGCGCGCCGCCTGCTGGAAGAGCAGGGCTGCAAGAACATCGTGCTGAAACATGGCGACGGCACGATTGGCTGGGCGGAGTTTGCGCCCTACGACCGAGTGGTTATCTCCGCTGCCGCGCCGGCCTTTCCCAAGACCTTGTTCACCCAGCTTCGCGAGGGAGGCATGATGATCTTTCCGTTGGGTGAGCGACGAACTCAGGAGTTGATATTGGTGGAGAAAGTCGATGGCGAGGCGGTGATGCACGAGGCCGGGCCCGTAACTTTTGTGCCTCTAATAGGCCGCGAGGGCTGGCAAAATGCCGTAAGTTAGGTCCGTCTTCAGTTTGGAGTTTGTCGTTTGAGATTTGTTGTTTGTAGCTCGTATTCGGGGCGTAGCGCAGTCCGGTAGCGCACTTGGTTCGGGACCAAGGGGTCGCTGGTTCAAATCCAGTCGCCCCGACGAATACGCAACAGGGCCGCCCGTCAAAAGGCGGCTCTTTGTATGAAGACTCCCCCTGCTTGCGGGGGGGTGGGGGGGCGCTCTTCCTGTCTTGCGGCCCAAGAAATCTCTCTGTCACGATGCTGGAACTCAACTTTCCACACTGTCCGCCGAGACGGGTTAGCGAAACGAAACCACATCCTACTCAATAACTGAACCGCGCGTTACCCGCCCGGAATCTTTGATTTTGGATTTTATCTTAGACCTTTTTCTCCATCTCGACAAGCACCTCGGCGCTGTCATTGCGCAGTATGGCACGCTCACGTACCTGATCCTGTTTGCGATTATCTACTGCGAAACCGGCCTGGTGGTTGCTCCGTTTCTGCCGGGTGATTCGCTGATCTTCGCCGCCGGAACGTTTGCCGCACTCGGCGCGCTGGACATTTGGACACTTTGGATGGTCCTCTGTGCCGCTCCGATTCTCGGCGATTCGACCAACTACTGGATCGGGCGGTACGTCGGCCCGCGAGTGTTTCACTCTGAGACTTCGCGGTTCCTGAACAAGAAACACCTGCTGAAGACGCAGGCGTTCTACGAAAAACACGGCGGCAAAACCGTGATCATCGCGCGCTTCATGCCGTTCTTCCGCACGTTCGCGCCGTTCGTCGCCGGAGTCGGGAGCATGAGCTATCCCCGCTTTGTCTCGTTCAGCGTTTTCGGCACACTGCTTTGGATCTCCTCGTTTGTTTTTGGCGGCTACTTCTTCGGCAACATCCCGGTCGTGAAAGAGAACTTCACGCTCGTGATCATGGCCATCATCGCCATTTCGCTCGTACCGATGATCGCCGCCTTTTTGAAAAGAACTCCCCTCCGCTTGCGGGGGGGCAGGGGGGGGTAGCGCCGGACTGCGTCCGCACTTGAGGAGAAAATTCCGGCGGGGTTGCGGACGAACAGGTCTTCCATTACTGAGGCAATAGAGTCCTTAACCCCGCTCGGCACTTGTAGCGCGTTGCTTGCAACGCTTTTCTCCCGCCGAGCAGGGTTAAGCACTCTACACACACTTGAAATCAGAGACGCAAACCGTGCGCAACCCTGCCGGAACGTATGCGCAGAAGACACCAACGCCTTGATTTTGCGGGAACGGTTCTCTTCATCACGACGGTGACACGTGAACGAGGATCCTGGTTCTCCTCTGACAAGACATGCACGGGGATATTAACCATTTTCGAGCATTACCGAACGATACTTGACATTGATTGTCTCGGATTCGTTCTCATGCCCGATCACCTGCACGCACTGCTTTATCAAAAAATGGATGGCCCCAAAATCCCATCGTTCATGAACTCGTTCAAGCGCGAGACTTCAAAGTCGCTGGAGATTTCAGGATTTTCCGGTCCGACCTTATGGCGCGATACGTACGACGATGTTGCGCTGCCAAATCAAGAAGCGATTCGTACGCGACTCGAATACATGCACTGGAACCCCGTGCGACGTGGACTCGTTGAGGATCAGCTTGAGTACCCTTGGTCCAGCGCGCGATTCTACTTCGAACTCGATGGTCAGAAGATCATGACGATTGTGCGCCCTTGGTGAGCGTTTGCCGAGCAGGGTTAAGCACTCTACACACACTTGAGGTCCGTGACACACACCGTGC
>CAZGVT010000210.1:0-4667 GCA_964529255.1 uncultured Alphaproteobacteria bacterium
AGCGGACTCTGTTATCCCTGCTCGATGAAATCGAAGGCGTAGGTCCCGCGCGAAGAAAACTTCTCCTGCAGCACTTCGGTTCGATTCGGAAGCTCGAAGAGGCCGCCGTCGAGGAATTTCAGGGCATATCAGGAGTCCCGGATCAGATCGCCAAAAAAGTTTTTGAGTTCTTTCAAATGCGCAAAGCCAGCCGGAATAGCGATGCCTGAATCGCCGACTTATCCCAACGTGACCCCTGAACTGGTCGCTGAGCACGGCCTCACCGCAGAAGAGTACGCGCAGATCAAACAGATTCTCGGCCGCGAACCGGCGTACGTGGAACTGGGTCTCTACTCGGTCATGTGGTCGGAGCACTGTTCGTACAAGAATTCCATTCTCGAATTGAAGCGACTCCCAAAATCGGGTCCGCGCGTGCTCGTAGAAGCGGGCGAAGAAAACGCCGGAGTGCTGGACATCGGTGACGGACTCTGCGTCTGCTTTAAGATCGAAAGTCACAACCATCCGTCCGCCGTGGAACCGTATCAGGGAGCGGCCACCGGAGTCGGCGGAATTTTGCGGGACATTTTTACGATGGGCGCGCGGCCGATCGCCGCGCTCAACTCGCTGCGCTTTGGTCCGCTTACCATTCGACGAAATCGCGCCCTGCTTCGCGGAGTGGTTCGCGGGATTGCCGACTACGGCAACTGCTTCGGCGTGCCGACCGTCGGCGGAGAGATCTACTTTGATCCTTCGTATAGCGAAAACCCGCTCGTCAATGCGATGGCCGTCGGCATCGTTGCCAAGAACAAACTTGCGCGCGCTCACGCCAAGGGTGATGGAAATCCGGTGTTCGTTGTTGGCGCCGCCACCGGCAGAGACGGAATTCACGGAGCAACCTTTGCTTCCGAGGAACTTTCTGATCGCTCATTGGAGAATCGCCCGCGAGTTCAGATCGGCGATCCGTTCAAGGAAAAATTGCTGCTCGAAGCCACGCTCGAACTTATTGATTCCGGTACTCTAATCGGCATTCAGGACATGGGCGCCGCGGGCGTGGCGTGTTCTTGCAGCGAAACAGCCGCGCGCGGAGAGTGTGGAATTGAGATCGACGTCGACCGTGTTTCGCGGCGCGAACGCGGAATGAACGCATACGAAATATGTCTGTCGGAATCGCAAGAGCGAATGCTCGCCATCATCCGCGCGGGATCGGAGAGCGTTGCACGGGGCATCTTCGAGAAGTGGGACCTTCATTCGGATTTCGTTGGAACCGTTCATCCGCACGGTCGATTCGTCGTTCATGAGAATGGTTCGGTGGTCGCCGACGTGCCGGCCGATTCTCTCGTCCTGGGAGGAGGCGCTCCCCGGTATCGAAGGCCGGTTCAAAAGCCCTCCGGACATTCCGCGAAGTCCGCGTGTGACTTGACTCAACTGTCCGAACCGGAAGACTACACGACGGTACTCGAGCAACTACTCGCATCACCGAACATCGCGAGCAAACGCTGGGTTTACGAGCAGTACGATCATACTATCGGCGCCAACACACGAGTCGGCGGCGGGCGCTCGGACGCGGCGATTGTGCGAGTACCCGGCACGACCAAAGCTCTCGCATTGACCGTCGACTGCAATTCGCGCTATGTGGGAGCGGAACCCGCGCGCGGCGCGGCCATCGCCGTCTTCGAGTCGGCACGGAATGTCGCCTGTGCGGGTGGCCGACCGATTGGAATTACCAATTGCCTCAATTTCGGCAATCCGATGAATCCGGAACTCTACTACTACTTCCATGAGACGGTTACGGGGATTAGTGATGCGTGCACGAAATTGAACGTTCCCGTCACCGGAGGCAACGTCTCGTTCTATAATGAGAGTGCGGAGACGGCCGTTTTGCCCACTCCGGTCATCGGCATGGTCGGGTTAATCGAGCACGTCGATAACGCGATAACAATCGGCTTCAAAGACGATGGAGATTTTGTGGCACTGCTCGGGAGCATCCACTCTGATCTCGGATGCAGCGAGTTCTTGAGTGTTATGCATGGAATTCAGGGCGGCACGCCGCCGAGACTCGATCCCGACGGGGAGATCGCTCTCATCAATCTACTCTGCGAACTTGCGAGTCTGCGAATCCTTCAATCCTGCCATGATATCTCCGAAGGCGGATTGGCTGTCGCTGTTGCCGAGTGCTGCATCGCAGGCGGCATCGGCAGTGTGCTCACTTTCCCCTGGAGCGGAAAAATTTCCGAGTACCTCTTTTCGGAGAGCCAAGGCTGCGCAGTTGTCAGCGTGTCCCACGACCAATGGGGTATCTTCAAACATCTCGCGGGGAAGTATGGGGTGCCCGTCCAGATTCTTGGGAGAGTGGGCGGGAGGAAGCTCTTCCTGAACGACTGGATAGCTGCCGATATTGGCCGGATTGAGGCCACATACGAATCGGCGCTCCCGTCTTTATTGAACGAATAGTCAAGCGCGCATCGCACTCATTTCAGTCGAATGCGCGCCGATTCCTCCCGATGGCGGCCATTCAGTCATTTGAAGTTTAATATATACAATCGCATAGAATATGGGCTGTTTGAGTTGCGTTTTCATTCTATGTAACGTATATTTAAGAATTAACATTTTCGGCAACACTGCCCCCGTAGCTCAGTTGGATAGAGCACCAGCCTCCGGAGCTGGGAGCATGGGTTCGAGTCCCGTCGGGGGTACAAAACCCTCCAATACTTGATGACAGAATCGGAACCACACGATCACATCCCGGCGGAGTCGGAAATTTCGGAAGAGGACAAGCTGATGGCAATCCTCGCTTACGTTCCTGTACTCTGTCTGCTTCCCTATTCGCGGAGAGATCGAACCGAATTTGTCTCGCGTCATGTGCGGCTCGGAATGACGCTTTTTGTCATCGAGGTCATTGCGCTACTGCTTCGCTATCTGCGTGTCGTCTGGGATCTGGTTATCCTGCTTTGTGTTGTCGGAGCCGTAATAGGCATCGTTCATGTGGTGAAGGGCAAACCGCTGGAGTTGCCCTATCTTACGGATATCCTTTCCCGCCGTTGGGAACGGTAATTGACGTTCGACCAAGCTGAAATCTAAATGAGAATTTCCGAAAAAGTCGCTAGATTCCATACTGCGCGTCAAGTCATGGCTGCGGGACTCTATCCTTACTTTCGCGCGATCGAGTCGGATCAGGACACGGTCGTGAAGATCGGCGGGAAGGAAATTCTCATGCTCGGCTCCAACAACTACCTCGGCCTGACCAACCATCCAAAGGTCAAGGAAGCGGCGATGGAAGCCGTTCGCCAGTATGGATCCGGGTGCGCGGGATCGAGATTTCTCAACGGCACTCTGAAGATCCACACCGAGTGCGAAGAGTGCCTTGCGGATTTCATCGGCAAGGAATCCGTACTGCTGTTTACGACCGGCTATCAGGCAAATCTCGGCGCCATCGCAACGCTTGTCGGACGCAACGCCTACATGGTGACGGATGCACTGGACCACGCCTCCATTATCGACGGCTGCCGCCTTTCCTTCGGAAAGATGGTCAAGTTCCGTCACAATGACATGCAGGATCTTGACCGGGTGCTGTCGATGCTTGAAGGCAAGACCAAGCTCGTGATCACCGAGGGCGTCTTCTCCATGGAGGGTGATATCGTCAAGCTTCGCGAAGCCGTGGAAGTCTGCCACCGGCACGGGGCTGACCTGCTGCTTGACGATGCCCACGGAGTCGGAGTCCTCGGCTCCCACGGCGGGGGTACAGCGGAGCACTACAATGCAGTAAGAGACGTGGACCTTATCGTCGGGACGTTCTCAAAGTCCCTTGCCTCAATAGGCGGGTTCGTGGCTGCCTCGGAAGACGTCATCCATTACTTGAAACATCATAGCCGGGCACTTATCTTCACGGCCAGCCCACCGCCCGCTTCGGTCGGCGCGGTCATCGAAGCAATCAAGATCATCAAGGCTGAGCCTCAGCGCCGCGAACTGCTGTGGCGTAACACCAACCACTTACGAGGCGGTCTGAAGTCCATTGGCCTCGATACCGGTACGAGCGAGACTCCCATTATTCCGGTTCTGGCCGGGGATGAAATGACTTGCTTCCAGATTTGCCGGGCCCTGCAGGACGATGGAGTATTTGTGAATCCGGTGGTGCCGCCGGCTGTTCAACCCGGCCAAAGCTTGATTCGCTTCTCCGTCATGTCGACTCACACCCTTGAGCAGCTTGATGAAGCGCTTGAAAAGATCGAGAAGATTTCCAAGCAGTTCCACATGCAGGAGGTAGCTGCGCATAGAGCCGATTATACAGCCGATACGGACGAGCAGCCAGCAACGGCGTTTTCTGCGTTTCCCATGGAAAATCCTGGCCACTGACCCGGCCTGGATTCCGCCACTGCTCTTTGACCATCAATCTCGTTTCAAGAAGAACAACCCGTTCTTTGCTCACGGCGATGTCGAATCGTGGGTCGCTCTTGACCACCGCGGGGAAGCCGTCGGCAGAATCTGCGCCATTGTCAATCGACTGCACAACGAATTCCATCATGACAAAGTCGGCTTCTTTGGGTTCTTTGATAGCGTAAACGATCCGGCCGTCTCGACGGCTTTGTTGAGAACGGCGTCGGAATACCTGCGCGCGCGCGGTCTGGATACGATTCGCGGTCCAATGAACTTCAGCCCCCATGTAGTGGGCGGGGTGGTGGGGGGTGGGGGGG
>CAZGVT010000210.1:4677-5655 GCA_964529255.1 uncultured Alphaproteobacteria bacterium
GAATGCTGATCGAAGGCTTCGACACACCGCCTGCGATCATGATGAATCACAACCCTCCGTACTACAATGAACTCATGGAGCGGGCGGGATTTGTCAAGGCAAAGGACATCCTCGCCTACGAGATGCATCAAGGCGAACTGTCGCCGCGAGTCGTGGACGTCGGGCGCAAGCTCGAGAAGAGACTCAAGCTGAAAATCAGGCCCTTCGATCCCCGCCGCTTCTGGGACGAAGTGGATCGCATTGACACCGTTTACAACAAGGCCTGGAGCGCCAACTGGGGATTTGTCCCCATGACTCGCGCCGAGCTGAAGTTGATGGCGCAGACACTGAAATTGGGCTACGATCCGCGGTTGATCTTCTTCGCCGAGAATGAAGCCGGTGAAACCGTCGGGTTCAGCCTTGCTCTGCCTGATATCCACGTGCTGCTGAAAAAATTGAACGGCCGCTTGTTTCCGTTTGGCATTGTCAGATTGCTCCTCGGCAAGAAGAGAATTCACCGCGCGCGAGTCCTTTCGATGGGAGTCATTCCGGAGTATCGGATGCGCGGGATCGACACCGTTTTTTATTGCCGGACTTATGAGGCCGGTACGGCAGTCGGCTACAATTGGGCCGAGTTTTCCTGGATTCTCGAAGACAACAAGATGATGAATGACGCCGCGATTTCAATGGGCGCGAGACCGTATAAGAAATGGCGGATTTGGGAGAGGGCGATAACGTAATCTCGATCGTTCGCGACCACTTGTTTGAAATGACTTAGGATGTTCTCCGAAGTATTATCGTCGGCGCTACTCGGTGTTGATGCCTATCAGGTGAAGGTGGAGTCCCACATCGAAAACGGACTTCATGCCTTCACAGTCGTTGGTTTGCCCGACAGCGCGGTCAAAGAGTCCCGCGAGCGGGTGGCAGCCGCAATCAAGAACTCAGGCTATGTATTCCCGAGCCGGAAGATAACGGTCAACCTCGCGCCCGCGGATATTC
>CAZGVT010000211.1:0-1315 GCA_964529255.1 uncultured Alphaproteobacteria bacterium
GAAGCGGATTTTGCCCGGGCCATTGTTAACTCCGCCGATGTGCTGAATCGGCTGGCGGAGATTGCAGGCAACCGACCATCCAAGTGAGGAGTTACGGCTGAATCCCGATATCTGGAAATGGGTGATCTTCAATGCGCTGGTAGTGGTGATGATCGCACTCGATTTGGGTGTGTTCAATCGCAAGGCGCATGTCGTGAAGGTAAAAGAGGCATTGATCTGGAGCGCGGTATGGGTTTCACTGGCACTGGGTTACAATGCCTATATCTACTTTCAGATGGGGCCGCGGCCCGCGCTGGAATTTTTCACGGGCTATTTGATTGAGAAGTCGCTTTCGATTGACAACATTTTCGTTTTCGTGCTGCTCTTTTCGTTTTTCAAAGTACCGGAGCAGTATCAGCGGCGGGTGCTATCGTGGGGGATTATCGGCGCGTTGATTATGCGCGCGATACTGATCGCCGTCGGCGCGGCGTTGATCGACCGGTTCACGTGGATTATCTATGTCTTCGGCGCTTTCTTAATCTTCACGGGAATCCGGATGGCCGTGCAGAAGGAGCACGGGATAGATCCGGAGCGGAATCCGGTGGTATGCTGGTTCAAAAAATTTTTTGCGGTCACGCCGGACTACCACGGCCAGAAGTTCTTCGTCACATTGGACAAGGTTCGCCACGCGACACCGCTATTTGTAGTGCTGCTCCTGGTGGAGTTTACGGATTTGATTTTTGCGGTGGACTCGATTCCGGCGATTTTTGCGGTGACCAAGGACTCGTTTATTGTGTATACCTCGAATGTCTTTGCGATATTGGGTCTCCGCTCGCTCTATTTTGCGCTTGCCGGTGTGATTGAGAAGTTTCATTATTTGAAAATCGGGCTGGCAATTGTACTGGTCTTTGTGGGAGTGAAGATGCTGCTCGGTCATACTGCGTGGGCGATTCCGATTGGAGTCTCGCTGGGGGTGATTTTCATGATTTTGGCGGGAGCGGTGGGGGCGTCGGTGAGGCGGATGCGGAGATCGTAGCGCGTTGCTTGCAACGCCCGCCGAGATTTTTTCTATTAGGCGTTGCTTGCAACGCGCTACGGATGTTTGGTTATTGCGGCGGCTCACAGGTCGGCGTTGCAAGCAATACCCTCCGCGATTTTTTCTATTAAGCGTTGCTTGCAACGCCCACCGAGATTTTTTCTATTAAGCGTTGCAAGCAACGCGCTACGAGATTTCTTCTATTGGGCGTTGCAAGCAACGCGCTACGAGATTTCTTCTATTAGGCGTTGCAAGCAACGCGCTACGAGATTTCTTCTATTGGGCGTTGCAAGCAACGCG
>CAZGVT010000211.1:1415-5598 GCA_964529255.1 uncultured Alphaproteobacteria bacterium
GCGTTGCAAGCAACGCGCTACGAGATTTCTTCTATTGGGCGTTGCAAGCAACGCGCTACAAAAATTAACATGCAACAACGCAAACTCGGCGCTTCCGGTCCTCTTGTTTCGGCCATCGGCTTGGGCTGCATGGGGATGTCGGAATTTTACGGGCCGGCGGATACGAAGGAATCGCTGGCGGTATTGAATCGCGCGCTCGATTTGGGCTGCACATTTTGGGATACGGCGGACGTATACGGCACGGGACTGAACGAGGTGCTTTTGAGCAGAGTCCTTCGCGAGCGAAGGGATGAAGTGTTTCTATGCACGAAGTTTGGCAATGTGCGCTCGATGGACGGCGCGTGGCTGCCGCAAAACGGCAAGCCGGACTATGTGAAACGGGCGTGCGATGCCAGCCTGATGCGGTTGGGTGTCGAAGTGATCGATCTTTACTATCAGCATCGCGTGGATGCGACGATTCCGATTGAGGATACCGTGGGTGCGATGAGCGAGCTTGTGCAAGCGGGAAAAGTTCGCTATCTTGGACTTTCCGAAGCCGGACCGAAGACGATACGCCGCGCGCATAAGGTGCATCCGATCTCGGCCGGGCAATACGAATATTCGCTGTGGTCGCGGGATATCGAAGCAGGAGTTCTGCCGGTTTGCCGGGAACTGGGAATCGGTTTAGTTGCTTATAGCCCGCTGGGTCGCGGCTTTCTCACGGGTAAGTACAGTGATTCGAGCGCGATTGCGGAACCGGGGGACGTGCGCGCAGCATTCCCGAGATTTCAGGGCGAGAACTTTGAGCGGAACAAGCGTTGGTTCGAGCGAATAGACGCGATGTCCGCAAGTTACGAATGCACACCAGCGCAGTTGGCAATTGCGTGGACGCTCGCGAAGGGAGACGATATTATTCCGATCCCGGGAACGAAAAGGCTTGCCCGATTGGAAGAGAATCTCGGCGCGGTGAATGTGAAGCCCAGTCGGGAGGACATTGCCGAACTCGATTTACTGGGGGCGGCGGGCAGGATTGCAGGAGATCGCTATCGCGAGGCGGGAATGAAGGTTGTCTTGCTGGAGAGTCCGTAGCGAGTGCCTCCATGACAAATACGGTAACGATTCAGGCGAACGGTCCGATTGTGGTTGAAGGACAGATTGAGATTATCGATGCAGAACAAAACGTTCTGGCTCGCGAATCATATGTCGAGTTCTGCCGCTGCGGGCAGTCCAAAACGAAGCCCTACTGCGATCAGACCCACGCGAGCTGTGGTTTTCGCGAACCGGGGTTCGCCGGAAAGGAAGTACAACAGCCTGTCACCGTGGAACAGGGCGCGTTGCAGGTGCTTCCGAATCCGAACGGATCGCTGAAATTGTTTGGTCCTTGCGAGATTCGCACCACCGACGGTAAGATGTCCAGAGTGGAAAGGGTCTCGCTATGCCGCTGCGGCCGGTCGAAAGTGAAACCGTATTGCGACAGTTCACACAAGGAAACAGGATTTGAAGGATGAAGTACTTTATTGATTCGAAGCGGCCCGTCGATGAGATTACGGATATTGAGCGCGAGATGCCGACCCGGATTGACGTGGCGGCGATTATCACGAAGCGCTATCGCACGGAGGCCACCTATTTTTATGCCGACCGCGTGGGGATGATCTTCATACTCGATTTGGACGACGCGGAGCAGCTTGCGGAGATTGTCCTGCTGCTGCGCCGCGCGGGACTGGTTCCGAATGTTTTTCCGCTGATTCCCAATCCGGAGATGAAGCGGATCATGGTGGACGTGGCGGAGATTTCGTGACAAAGTTACCCAGCGGAGAGTGAAACATGAAATTGATCTACTTCCTCTTATCAATCATCACGCCTATGGCCATGGCATCGGCTTCGATCATCACCCGGCCTGTCGAATACATGGACGGGGAAACCAAATTGATTGGCTATCTCGCCTTTGACGATGCCGTGAAAGGTCCGCGTCCGGGAGTATTGGTCGTGCACGAGTGGTGGGGTCTGACGGACTATCCAAAGCAGCGCGCGCGGCAACTCGCGTCCTTGGGCTATATCGCATTTTGCGCGGATATGTACGGTGATGGGAAGTTCACCGACTCATGGGAGGAAGCACCAAAACTTGCCGGGCCTTTCTTCGGCGGACCTGATCTGTTCCGCCGGCGCGGGAATCTGGCCTTGACAGAGCTGCGGAAGCAGGCGAATGTTGACACGGCGCAAGTCGCGGCCATCGGCTTCTGTTTCGGCGGCATGGGGGTCTTGGAACTTGCTCGCAGCGGTGCAGAACTCAGCGGAGTCGTCTCCTTTCATGGCGGCTTGCGTTCCTTTGATCCGGCGGATGCCAAGCATATCAAATGTCCGGTGCTGATTTGCAACGGCGCCGCGGATCCGTTTGTGAAGCCGGAGGAAATCGCGGCCTTCAAGACGGAGATGGATTCGGCAAAGGTCGCTTACACGTTCATTGATTATCCGGAAGCGATGCACGCGTTTACGAATCCGAAGCGCGATGTGGACAAGGAGAAGGGTGTCGGCTACAACGAAGCGGCGGCCATGAAGTCGTGGGAAGATATGAAGAGCTTTTTTGCGGAGATATTCAAGAACTGACTTCGCACGCCCCAACCTTGGCTGACTGGTACGAAACGTTTTTTCGCGGCGTAGCGCTCGACTTCTGGAACGCGGCGGTGGATCCGCTCGCCGCGGAGGAGGCGCACTACCTGAAGCGAGTGCTGAGCGTTCGCAAGGGTGCGCGGCTGCTGGATGTTCCGTGCGGGAACGGTCGGCATGCGGTGGAACTTGCGCGCATGGGATATCGCGTCACGGGTGTGGATTTCTCGAAGGAACAGCTTGCGATTGCGAGAAGATCCGCGAAGGCGGCGGGAGTAGAGATTGAGTTTCTGCTTCGGGACAAGCGAAATCTCGAGTGGGATCGGGAGTTCGGGGGCGCCTTCTGTTGTGGAAACAGCTTTGGCTATCTCGACGACGACGGGATGGAACGATTTGTTGCGGGAGTCGCCCGCGCCCTGAAGCCAAGGTCGCACTTTGTGATCGATACGGCGATGGCGGCGGAGTCGATTATTCCGAATCTTGACGAGACATGGTGGATGGAAGTGCGAGGCCTGACGGTCATGATCTCCAATCATTACGAAGTTGCGAACAGCAGGTTGCACACAAAACTTTGCTTCCTGAAAGACGGTAAGCAGGAGCTGCGCGAGATTTTTCACCGGGTTTACACGGTGGCGGAAATCACCAGCCTGCTCAGGCGGCACGGAATAGAGGTCATTTCGCTGCATGCCGACGTGCACGAGAAGCCGTATGCCTTGGGCGAGCCGCAGTTGTGGGTTGTGGGGGAGAAGGGGTGACTCATTATGTCGGCATAGCGTACATTCAATCCGGCATCGCCGACTCTACAGGAATTTTCAGCGTTTTAGAATATCAGTTTTTCAGAGTTTGAGAACACATGGCACATTCTTACACCCCCGGGCTGCGCGTGGCGGAGTCCACATTGATTACGAAGGAGCGACGCTTGCCGCTGCGCGGCAAAGTCATTGTGAAAGAGGGCGAACACCTGCAGGCGGAGCAAGTCGTCGCGCGCACGGAGCTGCCCGGCAATGTGACGCCGCTGAACGCGGCCAATCAGCTTGGCGTGCTGCCCGAAGAGGTGGCCGGCTGCCTGATCGTGAAGCCCGGTGAAAAAATCCAGAAGGATCAGATCATCGCCGAAGCGAAGGCATTTTTTGGTCTGTCGAAGACGCGGCTGAAATCCCCGATTACCGGTTCACTGGAAGCGGTATCGGAAGTGACGGGGCAGTTGATATTGCGCGATCCGCCGATTCCGGTGGAGATCGACGCCTATATCGACGGTCGTGTGACGGAGGTTTACGCAGAGGAAGGCGTCGAAATGCAGGCGCAGGGAGTGTTCATCCAGGGGATTTTCGGAATCGGCGGTGAAACTTTTGGCACGATTCATTTGGTGTGCAATTCCCCCGATGAAGTGCTCGATGAAAACAAGTTGAGCGGCGACTTGAAGGGAAAAATCCTGGTTGGCGGGTCGCTGGTGACACTCGGCGGGCTCAAGAAGGCCATAGATCTCAAAGCAGCGGCGGTGGTCGTGGGTGGCTTCGCGAGTTTGGATTTGCGAAAACTGCTCGGTTATGAGTTGGGAGTGGCCATTACGGGTACGGAACAGATCGGACTCACATTGATA
>CAZGVT010000212.1:0-5590 GCA_964529255.1 uncultured Alphaproteobacteria bacterium
CAAGTGTTGCGCTCCACTGCCGACGATTTGCGCGGAGACGGATGGGATCCGGAGACTACCCATGGCCGATTGAACGCGCTTCGTGCCGTGCAACAAGCCGCGTTTGGTTATGATGTCGTCGCGCGAGTGACTCGGCCGCCTGCGGATCGGGGCATCTTCGAGTCCTTTGTGGTTTGCGGCGAGGCATGGGGCGCCGCATTCGATCATTTCGAGCTTGCAGTCGGGCTCGGAGAAAATCCGGCCTCATGGACGACGCTTGCAACTGGGCTCACCCGTCATTACGATGACTCCCTCGGAGTCGTTGACCTCCCTGATCGCGATACGGTGTTAATTGTCCGATTGGATTGCTTCGGAACGGCGGGACAGCATGTCACGGACTTTCGTCATCTCTATGTTCAGAGAACCGCGCCTCATCTGGATAGTCTGAACATACGGCGTATGCTGGACGGTGACAGCTACGCCGATCTCGTTCAGGTCTGGACGAATCAGGCCACAACCGCAAGTTTCATTCTCACAAATTCTACCGGTGATTCGCTGCGCGAAGACTTCGGTTACGTCGCCGGGAATCATGCCGGGGTACTCTCAGCCGACACGTATCCCGGCCGCTGGAACGTGCGCGTGTTGTTGCGCAATCAGGCCGGATTCGAAACCTTCAGCGATCCGTTCGAGTTCAATGTCACCGAGCCGCCCTTTGTCAGCAGTGTCTGGCAGCGAACGGCGACCAATCTCAGGCATGGCTATCTCGGTCGCTTCACTTCGGATTACGACTGCGACAGCCGCCCGGAGATTTGGTATCTAAACATCGGCGACGGTGGCATGCTGTCCGAACCGCTGCAACCGATGGAGTGGACCGGATCGCAATTTGTACTCGCGGACAGCGCTTTTTACGGCATCCACATTCCACAAGCGGTGGGTGACGCCGACGGCGACGGACTGCTTGAGATGCTCGGCCGAAACGGTGCGACCACCAGAATCTGGGAGCAATCTCAACCCTGCCGGATTCTCGACACGTTGGTTTTTGAAGCCACAAATTTTCTCGGCGCGGGATTCTACGAGCTGTTTCCGTCGAATGATCGCGTGGAAATTCTCGCCCGCAAGCGAACCGGCCCCGACAGCCTTTCGCGGGATCGATACCTCTACTACCAAGCCTCGCCGGAATATGTGCTTACTCCGCTCGACACGCTGCCGAATGCTTCCGGCGGCTCCAACGATCTCGGGCCTCCGATCATCTTGGTTGGCGATTTGGACGGCGACACATTCACCGATGTGCTCTATGGCGATTATGACGGTGATCTCAATTTCTGCGAATGGAACGGATCCGAGTACACTCAAAATTGGACCGTTCGATTGCCGCTCGATGATGCGACCGCCTATCTTGCCCGCGGCGATTTCGATGGCGACGGAGTACTCGAATTCGTTGCAGGCTGCAGGTCCGGCGGCGGTGGCCTGAGCGAAAGTTCTCGCAGGAGTCTTCACTGGGAGTACTTCATCTTCGAAATGGTCGGTAACGATCAATTCGTCATTGCCGATACCGTTTTCATTCTCGGCAGTTCCGACGTTACCGATTATCCGGTTTCAGTCACGGCTGCCGACGTCAATGCCGACAATCGAGATGAAATTCTGATCTCGGCATTCCCCGACTTCTACATCATGTCCTGGGATCAGACCACGCAAAGTTACCTTCCGGTCTGGTATGACACGCCGTCCACAACCAATACATGTTTGGTTACGGACTGGAATGGAAACGGAGTAAATGAGTTCTTCGCTTCGGATGGCGAGTTCTTCGGCAAAGTGGAGGACCAGACGATAATTGGCCAGCGACCACTTTCGCCGATCGGAGTCACCGGCGAGCCACTCAGCCAGACAACAGTCCGGCTCATCTGGAGAAACGTTTCCGGAGCCGACAGCTACCGGGTCTATCGTGCGCAAAGTATTCCCGAATACGAGTTGGTGGCGTCGGATGTGGACACTACTATAGAACTCAATGAAGTCCCCGCCGACATTCCCTACGCTTATGTGGTGACCACCGTCGACGCGGGCTATCCGGTCAACGAAAGCGGATATTCGTTTCCGGTTGTGATTGCCGCTAATGCTCCGCCATCGGTCGAAGATAGTGCCCGCTTTGTCGAACCGCATTTCGTGCTGCTGCGTTTCTCGGAAACGATGGGAGAATCCGCCTTTCGCTCAGCATCCTACCGCCTCCAGGACCAGCGCATGCCGGGAGTCGTTTTGTCTTCCGAAGGCGGACGAGTGATCTCAATTTCTTTCGATGACACTCTGGCGATTGGTGACTACGTATTAACCCTTTCCGGACTGCGGGATGCCCAGGGCACCCGACTTCCGCCCGCTGAGAATCAGGTATATTTTCGCGTGGATCGAACGGTCACGGCGGCACCGGCAATCGTCGCTCATCGACTCGTCGGACCCGCCGTCACAAACAAGATCGAAATACAGTTTTCCCTGCCGATGAGTGAGACCGTATTGAATCCGTCTAACTTCGTCCTCGATGCGCCGCGATCCGTTTCCACGGTCAGGGCCGTGAACTCGGAGCGTACGACAATTGAACTCGCCCTCGATCCGCGCTTTCCCGTCGGAGCCATCGGCAATACCGTGCGACTGCGGATGTACAATCTGACATCCTCCGCGGGGGTGGCCATGGATACGTCCGCAGGTCGAAACGAACTCGTACTTGGACGGCCCGAGGCGACACTCGAAAATGTGTACGTATATCCCAATCCCTTTGCAGGCGTCGGCCCGGCAGGCGACCGGGCCGTCATGTTTGCCGGACTGCCGGAACGCGCAACAATCCGCATTTTCAGTATGCAGGGAATCCTCGTCCGCGAATTTAACCACGACAATTCGCTCGGCGGATCTCGTTGGGATTTGAGAAACGAAGACGGCCACGAGGTAGCGTCCGGCATCTACCTTTACTCAATCGAATCGAGCGGCGAAATTGTGCGCGGGAAGTTCGCCGTCTTACGGTGAGCAAACCGCTCTTAGTCGCCCTGACCGGCGGCGTGGGTAGTGGTAAGTCGGAGGTGGCTCGTGTACTTCGGTCCCACGGAGCGAGTGTTGTCTCCGGTGATGAATTGGGAAGGCGCGCCTTCCACGAGTTCCCGTATCTGTTGGATGATATCCGAGCCCGATTTGGGGATGCCGTCTTCCATCTCGATGGTACGCTCGACCGGAAAGCTCTTGGTCGACGTGTGTTTTCAGATCCCGCCAATGCGAAGTGGCTGACTGATCTCACGTTTCCCGCGATCCACCGGCTCTGGCGACAGGAGGTTTCACAAGCCACTACTGCTGTCGTCGTGCTTGATGCCGCTCTGATTTTCGAGTGGGGAATAGAAGGCGAATTCGATCTGGTCGTCACCGTTTACGTGGATCCCGCCGTGGCGCAAACCCGCCTGGAGAGATCCGGAAGACTGTCCACCGAGGAATTCCGTTTTCGCTCGGCCGCACAAATCGCACCCGAATTGAAAGCCGCTCGCGCACACATGGTACTCGATAATAGCGGCACCGATTCAGACTTGGCTGAGAACGTCGCGACTCTATATCGGCAGACAATTATTCCGCGCATCAAATCTGGAGATGAATGCTGAATGAAGGTTATGAGAACTGTATTAGTCTGGCTTCTGTTTTCGCTCTTGCACTTGACCGGCTCTTTGGGCTGGACGCAAGAGTACTCACTCTATCAGTATCTGAACATTCAATCGGCCGGTGCACCGACGTTTAACCCGGCAGGCACCGAGGTGTTGTATCGAACGAATATCTCCGGAGTCAATCAGTTCTGGAGGATGCCTGCGTTTGGCGGCTATCAGCAGCAACTGACGTTTGATACAAACGGAGTTGCCGGCGCCTGGTGGTCGCCGCGCGACCAGAAACTCATTGTTGTGGCGGCCGCTACGGGTGGCAACGAACGGACCCAATTGTACATTATTCATCCCAACGGCGGAATGTGGAATGACATCTCCGGTGACGCTACCGCGATCTTCCGCTTCGGCTGCTGGTCACGGGACGGCTCCCGGTTCGCCTATGCGACTAACAAGCGCAACAAGGTCGACTTCGATATTTATGAGTACAACATCGACGGCAAATCGACGACGCTACTCTATCAAGGTACTGGAGACAATTCGGCCTCGGCATATTCCTATGACAACCGGTATCTGCTCATTGAAAACACCTACTCATCCTATAAGAGCGATCTGCTGCTCTATGACGGTGAGAGCAATCGGACCAGGAATTTAACGCAGTTTGAGGGCGAAGCCGTGCATTCCGGACCCGAGTGGTCTCCGGGCGGTTACGGCTTCTTCCTGCGAACCAATCGAGATCGGGAGTTTACCGGGCTTGCGTTCTGGCCGTTGGACGGCGCCGCATTACGCTGGATAGAGACTCCCAATTGGGACGTCGAACACTTTGCGCTCTCCGTGGACTCGTCTTTCCTCGTCTGGTCGGTCAACGAAGGCGGCACTTCGAAATTTCACTTGCGAAAACTTGAGACGGGAATCGATCTCGGCTCTTTCCGATTCCCGGATGGCGTCATACATGGATTCAAATTCTCCAATGACGGGGCACTGCTCGCAGTTACGTACTCATCGGATTCGAAGCCCTCCGACATTTGGATTTACGACCCGCGCGGCGATCGGCTAAAGCAACTGACATACAGCGCGACCGGGGGCATTCCTCCGCAGACTTTTCGCACGGCTCAGCTCATCGAATATCCGACATTTGACGAGCGCAAGATTCCGGCCTACTTCTTCACGCCTGCCGAAGTCAAAGGGAAGATGCCCGTGATTGTGCTCGCTCATGGAGGACCGGAATCTCAGTCGCGACCCACGCTCAATGGACTCGTGCAATATTTCTTGAGCCGGGGGTACGCGATGCTCGTCCCGAATATTCGCGGTTCGAGCGGCTATGGCCGGGAATACCTTGCACTGGATAACGCGCGCAAGCGGATGGATTCGATTCAGGATATCGAGTATGCTGCGATATGGCTCGCGGCACGCTCCGATGTGGACAGCACGCGGATGGTCATCTACGGCGGCAGCTATGGGGGATTTGTCGTGCTCTCGTCTATCACGACTTACCCTGAACGATGGGCGGCGGGGGTGAGCGTGGTCGGCATCTCCAACTTCGTTACCTTTCTCACGAATACGGGTGGCTATCGCCGCGCGTTGCGCGAAGCGGAATACGGATCGCTCGCCGCGGACAGTGCGTTTCTCGTCGAGGTTTCTCCCACTACGCACATAGACAATATCCGCTCTCCGCTCATGCTCATTCAGGGCGCCAACGATCCGCGAGTCCCGCAATCCGAGTCCGACCAGATGGCCGAAGCCTTACGAACGAAAGGCGGAGTCGTCGAGTATCTCTTGTTCGGCGATGAGGGCCACGGACTCGCGAAATTGAAAAACCGTCTTACCGCCTACGCCGCGATGGATCAATTCCTCACGGACCACGTCCTCAAACGAAAAGGGCCTTGATTTTTCATCCCTATTGAATATATTCTAAGCTCGTCATGCGGATGTAACTCAATGGTAGAGTGTCAGCTTCCCAAGCTGGAGGTTGCGGGTTCGAGTCCCGTCATCCGCTC
>CAZGVT010000213.1:0-5566 GCA_964529255.1 uncultured Alphaproteobacteria bacterium
GCTTGTCTATGATGTACTTGGTCGGCTCGTAGCAGAAGGGGTGCTGCCCCATGCCGTCGCCCAAGTGACGATGGACATTGGGCACCTGAGTTCCGGAACTTATTACTACTATTTACAGAGTCCGACGACCACGCAGAAAGCGCGATTAACCGGTAACATTTCAGTCGTCAGATAATAGGAGTTTGAATATGAAACGGCAACTACTCGGCCCATTGATTGTCTTCCCGCGGCGGCACTTGTCTGGAAGTGCCCCGCATGAAGATCGCGAGTTTGTTCCGAAAATCGAACCGTGCGAAAAAGAGCACAGACGACTCCCGTAATCCTTCACGCGCGAAAACGGAAGACGCGCTATCAAGATGACAGAATTAATTTGGCAAGCTTCGATTCCGGCGGCGTGAGGGCACGCCGCTCGGCGACCCCCCCCTTGTCTTCCCACGGAGTGGGGCGGCTGGAAGTTGGCGAGTTTGAACAAACGCAAAAAATGGTGCTGATCAGATAATTTGACGCAACCATATACCCCCCCTACACCCCCCGCAAGCAAGGGGGAAATCGAAGAAGAGTCCCGTGCCACAACGAAGGGACCCAAGATTTTTATTTCCGCAGGAGAAGCCTCGGGCGACGTGCACGGTGCAGGCGTTGTCCGTGAACTCCGGCGGCTGTTTCCTGACGCGCAGCTCTTCGGTATGGGTGGCGACAAAATGGAAGCGGAGGGAGTCGAAATCCTCCAGCACGCGTCTCGGATGTCGTTCATGGGCTTTGCGGAGGTTGTGCGCCATCTGCCTTACATCGCTGCCGCCAAGGCGAAGCTTTTGCGGGCCATCGCGGAGCGCCGGCCCGATCTGATAATCCTCATAGACTACCCGGGCTTCCACTTTTCGCTGCTGCGGTCGCTAAAGCGGCTCCGCCTGATCTCCCAACCTCGGCCAACCAGCCCGCCCGCTGCCAGAACTCCAAATTCTGAAAATAGTTACGGGGGGTTGACTTCTACAAAGGTTTTGTACTATATTGCCCCCCAAGTCTGGGCTTGGAAGGAAAGTCGCGCCAAAGAGCTGGCCGGGCTGGCCGACGCGATTGCCGTTATCTTTCCTTTTGAAGTGCCGATCTACGAAAACCTCGGGGCGCACGTCAAATTCGTTGGGCATCCGCTGCTCGATGAGGTCGGCGAGATCCCTCCTCGCGGCCAGTTCCTGCGCGGGCTGGACCTGCAACCCGATGATCGAGTGGTCGGGCTCTTTCCGGGTTCGCGAAAACAGGAGATTCGCCGCCACCTTCCGCTGCTCATCAAAACGGCAAAACTGCTTCGCAGATTCGCCCCGGAGGTAAAATTCATCCTCGCCGAAGCTCCCGGCGTGCCGACGTCGCTCTATGACCGGTTCTTGCGCGGCGAGCCCGGAATTACGCGCGCTTTCGCCGTTTCCCATTTCGTGCTCGCTCATGCCAATGCCTCCATCGTCAAGTCCGGATCGAGTACGATTGAGGCCGCCTATTTCGGAAATCCCTTCGTCGTCTACTATAAAGTCTCTCCGCTGTCCTACGCGATCGGCAAGCGCATCGTAAGCGTCAAGTTTATCGCGATGGCCAATCTGCTCGCCGGAGAAGAAGCTGTTCCCGAACTTGTGCAGGATGAAGCCACGCCTGAAAACCTGGTGGCGCGCATGATTCCGCTCATTACGACTCCCGCCGCGGTCGAACAAGCGCGGGCCAAATTGCGAAAGGTGCGAACCCAGCTTGGCGAGCCCGGTGCGTCGAAGCGCGTGGCGGAGATGGCGGCGGGGTTAATCCTCAATCGAAGATAGGATATGTCGGCGATACAAACACAGCCAAACGTCTTTGTTGATTTCCGCCAGCAACTCCTTCAACGCATGCAGCGAGTGCAGGCGGTGATTGAGTTGCTCGGTCCGACACGAGAACTCCTGAGCCTGGTCAGCGAAGTTGAAGCCGCGTTGGAGCGCATGAAAGCAGGGACCTTTGGTTTGTGCGACGTGTGCCATGACCCGATTGAGGAAGAGCGGCTGCTCGCCGATCCGCTGCTGCGCTTTTGTCTTGAGCATCTGACCACTCGCGAGCAACGTGCGCTGGAGCGCGATCTCGAACTCGCGCGCCGCATTCAGTCGGGACTGCTTCCGCCGCGCGGCGTCGCGTTCGACGACTGGGAGATCGAGTTTTACTACCAACCGGCCAACATCGTCGGCGGTGATTACTGTGACCTCATTGCATCCGATCACTCGCCAGGCGTGACGTTCATTGTCGGCGATGTTTCCGGCAAAGGCGTGTCGGCGTCCATGCTCGCAGCCCACCTGCACGGGCTCTTTCACAGCCTGGCGCGTTTTCAACTGCCCGTCGGTCAAATGATGGAGCACGCGAACCGGCTCTTCTGCGAAAGCACGCTCGCCACGCACTACGCGACGCTCGTTTGTGGTCGAACGGAATCAGCCGGACGATTGGAGGTTTGCAGTGCCGGTCACTTTCCCGCCTTGTGTCTACAGCGCGATGAAGTCCGACAGATTCCGGCGAACACGGTTCCGCTCGGGCTGTTCTGCACTTTGGACATGAGCACCACGCGAGTCACGCTGAATCCCGGCGATTTGCTGGTGCTCTATACCGACGGAATCGTTGAGGCGATGAGCGGCGGCACGGAGTACGGGATCGAGCGGCTGACAAAAGTCGCCCGGTCAAACCGTGATCGCCCTCCGAGAGAATTGATTCAAGCCTGCGTCGACGACCTTCGTAGTTTTCTGAACACGAGTCAGCCACAGGATGACGTTACCCTGATGGTTGTCCGCCGCAAGTAGCCGCAGTGGATGCTGGATCGCATTCTCTTCTTGCTCGGTTCGTCGTTCGGTCATCTTGCGATGTTGTTGCTCGCCGCGACGTGGCGCGTGACCGTTAACGGCTGGGATCATGTGGAAACGGCCATGCGATCCGGAAAACCGCTGGTCATGATCACCTGGCATGGCCGACTTATGATCATGTCATGGCATGTGCGCGATCGCGGCCTTGTAACCATGATTTCGCAGAGCCGTGACGGCGAGCTGGTTGCGCGCGTCGTACAAAAGCTGGGATTCAAGGTTGTGCGCGGCAGCTCTTCCCGCGGCGGAGCGGAAGCGGCGCGAGAGATGCTGGAAGCAATCCAAAAGGGCCGTGTGGCCGCCATGATTTGCGACGGTCCGCGCGGCCCGATTTACAAGATGAAACCCGGCGCTGCGTTTCTCGCCATGCAGGCAAACGCCGCCGTGATTCCTTCCATTGCATCCGCCGACCGCGCATGGATCTTCCGCTCGTGGGACCGCTTTATGGTGCCGAAGCCGTTCGCGCGAGTTCGGATCTACTACGGTACTGCCATCCAACCCGCTGATCCCGCTGAGTTGAAATCTCTGACTCGCCGGCTTGAAGAGTCGTTGAATGCCCTGCTGAATCACGCGGACCTCTCGTCCGGGCGTCCTGCCTGATTGTTTCTGATCATCGCATTTCTTTTCAGCATCTTCTCCCCGATATCCGTGGGAAGAAAGGAGCAATAGAGTGGCCCAATCGCAACATCCTTCGAAAAAGAAATCGGAGTCTCAGCACACTCCGCGGATCCGGGATAGTTGGGGTTCGCGGATTGGAATTATCATGGCCGTGGCCGGCAGCGCGGTCGGCTTGGGAAACTTCCTGCGCTTTCCGGTTCAGGCCGCGCAGAACGGCGGCGGCGCATTCATGGTGCCCTACATTCTCGCGATGCTCCTGCTCGGGATTCCGCTCGCATGGGTCGAGTGGACGATGGGCCGCTATGGCGGCCAGCATGAGCATGGAGGCGGTCCGGGAGTCTTTCATCGTCTCACGCGCGGCAGACCGTGGGCAAAATATCTTGGGATTATTACAATTTTCATCCCGCTCTGCATTACTTTCTACTACGTATACATCGAGACCTGGACGCTTGCCTTCGCATTCTTTTCATTGACCGGAACCTACCAGTCGGCGGTGGCCGCGAACGAGATGGACAAGTTCCTCGCGGGTTTCACCGGACAGGAGGTGAATCAGTACTTTGACGGCCCGTGGACTGCGCTGCTGATTTTCGCGATTGTATTTGCCATCAATTACTTTGTGCTATACAAAGGGATCTCCGGCGGCATTGAAAAACTCTCCAAATATGGCATGCCCATTCTGTTCGTATGCGGAATCATTCTCGCCATCCGCGTATTGACGCTCGGCTCTCCAATCGCGGAGCATCCGGACTGGAACGTAAATAATGCGATTGGTTTCATGTGGAATCCGGACTGGTCAAGGTTGGACGAGGCCAAAGTCTGGATCGCGGCGGCGGGACAAATCTTCTTTACGCTCTCAGTCGGCATGGGCTGTATCATGACCTATGCCAGCTATTTGAAATCCCGCGATGATGTAGTTTTGTCCGGCTTGACCGCGACCTCGGCAAATGAGTTCGCCGAAGTCGTGCTTGGCGGGAGCATCGCGGTTGTGGCCTCGGCGGTCTTTTTCGGAGTGGCCGGTGCGCAGCAGATCGCGCAACAGGGATCGTTCAATCTCGGTTTCGTGACCATGCCGTACATCTTTGCGCAGATGGGCGGAGAGGGACTCATAGGCTTTGTCTGGTTTCTACTGCTGTTCATCGCAGGAATTACTTCATCGGTTTCATTGATCGAACCCCTCGTGACGTTTCTCAAGGACGAATTGAGGATGACGCGGCCCAAAGCGCTTGCAGTGACGGGTCTGATCAATCTGCTTATCACCGGGTTTATCATTGCCACGATTCAGCACGGCACGCTCGATGAAATGGACTTCTGGGCCGGATCCGTGCTGCCGGTGGTCTCCGGTTTGATTATGGTGTTGATCTTTAATGTCTACCTCGGCATTGATAAGGGTTGGGAAGAGATGCACCACGGCTCGCTGATCCGCATTCCGTCAATTTACAAATTCATTATCCGGTTCGTCACGCCCTCGTACCTGATTTTGTTGCTCGTGTTCTGGGCGATTCAGGAATGGTGGCCGATTGCGACGATGCAGGGAGTTCCGGCCGAACGCACGGGCTGGATCAGTCTCACACGTACCGTTATGACGGCGTTTTTCATTCTGATGGTTTATTGGGTCTGGAAGGCGAACAAACAGGGAAGATTCCCCAATCTCGGCAAGGAGGCGAAATGACCACCGGTGGATGGATACTCATGCTCACGTCGTGGACAGTGATCATTACACTATTCAGTTTCTGCCTTACGAAAGTCCTTACCACCCATCGCGACGGGAATGAGTGACGGCCTGTCGACCCTGCGCGACGCGGGCAGGGAACTCCGTCGCGAGCTGAAGCTGCTCGATGCGACGATGATAGTCATGGGATCGATGATCGGCTCAGGCATCTTCATCGTCAGCGCGGACATTGCAAGGACACTCGGCAGCGGCGGTTGGTTAATGATCGCTTGGCTCGTTGCGGGCGTACTCACAGTCATGGCGGCCGTCAGTTATGGAGAACTGGCGAGCATGTTTCCGCAGGCGGGCGGGCAATATGTTTATTTGCGGGAAGCTTA
The DNA here is from genome assembly GCA_964529255.1 of uncultured Alphaproteobacteria bacterium. GTDB lineage: Bacteria > Electryoneota > RPQS01 > RPQS01 > RPQS01 > CAZVXJ01. The sequence continues at coordinate 5,514 of CAZGVT010000213.1, forward strand.
CGGACCGTTGACCGGATTCCTGTTCGGTTGGACACAGTTCCTGATTATTCAAC
>CAZGVT010000214.1:0-5563 GCA_964529255.1 uncultured Alphaproteobacteria bacterium
AGAAAGAGTCCGCAGATGAGTTTCCGCGCAGCAGGCGATCGCGGAGGTTGTCCCATTCCGCGGCGGTGGAAACTCCAATCAGACTACCGGCGGGCTTTCCAACATACTCCCTCCAGCCCAAGCCCAGTACTCGCGCCGTCGACGGAGAGGCGGAGAGGATGACACCGTTAAGATCAAGACTCAGGACAATGTCGTTGGTTGCTTCAAAAAGAAAGCGGAATCCGTCGATGGACAGCGAGGGAAAAGTGGAGGTGTTTTCCGGCGTTGACTCCGTTTCCGGAGCCGGCCCCTTGGCTAGGCGAAGAGCGCGTAATGTGTAGGCAATCGATAGGAGTCCGACCAAGCCGGCGAACAAACCAATCAGGTGAAGTGTAGTCATGATTTGCCCGGTCTGCGCCTCCGCCGGATATGATTCAGTTGACTCCCAAATTGAATGCACTTCCAATCGCAAATCCGATGCCATCCTATAGAGAGTTCGCGCTCGCCTCCTGAACCGGATTGCCGAACCGGCTTCGGAGCACAGAAATGCCGCTTCGCAAGGAAGCGGCAGGGCAGATTCGTGACGCCGGAGTTTTTGCCGATGCTATGGCGTATCGGCGGCTACAACCACATAGAATAGTTTACTATCCGGCGGCATCGGAACCGTGACAAATGTCTCGCTCGTTGTTGCAATCGGAGTTACAAACGGGCCATCCGGTCCGATACCGGTTAAGACTCGATAGTAAGGCGCTCCTGAGTCACTCCAGCGAAGCGTCAATGTTTCACCGGCCGATTCGTACCCGAGGCTGAGTCCCGTGGGCGCTTCCAGTGCGCCCACCAGTAATTGCACGGGAACAATCAACGGGTTTTCGTCCGCGTCGTTCGTCTGCAAGACAAACTGTCCGGCATAGGAACCCGCCGCAAGCGATGACGAGAGAATTTGGAATGTCAGGGTCGTGCATTGTCCGGCCGGCAGCACTCCGCTGGATTGAGCAGGTGTTCTCAGCCACTGAGAAAACGTACCGAAGCGAATCGCACGGTTGGCCACAAGGTAGTTTGCATTATAGACGACCTGCAGGCCGACATTCCCCTGACTATTTTCGATGCCAACGCTGGCCGAATTCACGATGCCGGTGAGCGACTTGTACTGGTAGATCGCCGGGCCATTGCGAGAGATGATCAATTCGAACGTGTACGTGCCGCCGCCCCCCGTGCGACCGACAGAATCCCATTCTACGATGAATCGATTATTGATTTCGTCGTTGAGATAGTAGATATTCCCGAATGCCGCCGTCGTGAGGTCATCCCACATGACGGCGAACATCGCGTCCGGCGCCACAGAGCTGGGAATGACGCGATTGAAGTGCTGAAAGGACGGGTCGTTGAAGTGCGCGTTGCCATTCGTGGAGATGTAGATGTTGTTGTAGACGATCCCGTAGAACTCATACGGCCAGGGGAGAGCCACTGAAAGAATCTGGTTGTCTGCATGCAGATTCGTATTGATTCCGGAATTACGGATCTCCACCCAGGAATAGATCGGCCCGTCGGGTTCCTGTGAATCCACCCAGGAGTAACCGCTTGGGTCGGGACCGCCACGTGAATCGAGGGCGTCACGATTGCGGAATTCTGCGGCGTGTTCGACCGACGGGACGCGGCCGAGTCCGGGCGCATCCGGCGGGCTGAATTGGTAATAACTCAATGCCCAGTTCAGAGGAAGCGCAGTCCCTGAATTGCAAATCTGAAGCAGAGTCGAACCATTCGCTCCGACCGGCAGTTGCTCGATAATCTGTGCGGGTTGCACGTTTACATCGACGGTGAGTTCGGCTCGGCCCGTCGAGAATTCTATCGCCCGGCCCGAATCGATGCCGGCGGAGTATGGTCCGGGCAATCCATCGCAAAGGTGTTGGTAATATGCACTCCCGTCCGAGTTCTGAATCCCAACAGTCACCAATTCACCGTCCGGAACAGGCGAATTGTACTGAAGGACGATCTCATTGTCTCCGGTAATCGTCGGGTAATACAGTCGATCCCGAAGAATAACCTGCGCCGTCACCCGCTCGCCCGGCACGCAGCATTTCTCGACATTGAACCACTCGATAATTAGCAGCTGACTGCTGGTGTCGTGTTTGACGGCGACTTCGGCGCCCAATACAGCGGGATCGAGATCCGCCCAATAAGCGAATAATGTTGGGGGAAATGCTCCGACAGGCATGCACAGATGATTCGGATCGGAAACCCCCCATCCGAAAGAAATATACCCGTCGGATGAGATGGAATACTCTGTATGTGTGACGCCAAACAACTGTACTGGAAACGGCAGCGACATCACGGACGAGGTCTCGTCGTCGCCCAGCGTGAGCAATGTTCCGTTGCCGCCTGCGGCCGGAGCAATTTCGCGCCACTGAAATAGTGGACCGTCTTCGTCTACGTCCTCGCAAACCGAGTAGCCGTAGCCCTCACTGCTCAAACAAGAGTAGGATGAATCCACAACGAGTTGCAGACCTTGCGTCGCAGTCTCTCCGGCCTGCAAGCTGACGTGCGCAGTTTCCGCCCGGCAACCTGCAAAACCAGCTGCAATCCAGTACTCACCTGCGGCCAGCGAATCGAATCGGTAAAATCCCGCGGAATTCGTCTGTCGTGGGGGCAGCGCAGAATAGAGAAGTCGAACCGTGGCGCCGACGGCAACGCCCTCGAAACAGGAGTATACCGTTCCCTCGACGGATGCCGGCGCACGCAGCGTAAGATCGGCCGTGACGATCTCACCGTCGCCGACCTCTACTGTTACTGAATCAGACGGTGTGCAGCCGTCCCCCGACGCCGTGACTTGGTAAATGTCATCGGTAACCGTAAACGAGTAGAATCCGGAGACCTCCGTGATGACCGGCGGATATTCGGTGCCCAAAAGAGTCACAGTCGCGCTGGATGCAGCGCCACCGTAACATGAGGTGACGTAACCTTCCAACCGGGGCGGGGGATTAAGCGTGAGATCGAAAGCCAGCGTGTCGCCGTCCTGCACAACAAACGGTAACGTCTCGACTCTCGAGCAACTTGCATTGTCCGCGCGCAGCGAGAACGTATCCGGTATGACGGTGAACTCGAACTGTCCCAGACTGTCAGTTTCCGTGGAGATTGCAATGTTGCCGATTAACTCAACCTGTACGCCGACGGCATGACCGCCGAAACAATGCGTCACAGTCCCGTGCACGACCGCCGGTCCCCGCAGAGTGAGATTCACGGTGATCGTGTCGCCTTCACCAAGCGCAAAGCTGTCGATCGCCACAGCGGAGCAAAAGGCGTTATCCGCCCGCACTGAAAACGTCCCCGGATACGCTTCGACGAAGAAAAACCCCTGAAGATTTGTTTGCACGGCCGGAAGGTCGCTGCCCGGAAACGTTACATCACAAAAGGCTGCCGGACCTCCCGTACAGCTTGTTACCGTTCCCTGAATTGCGGAAGGTGGAAGCAGTGTGAGGCTGACATAAGTCGTATCGCCGTCAGTTACCATATTGTCGTCCTGCCGAACTGCGGAACAGGGATCCTGATCCGCGCTAACCGAATATACTCCCGGCGCTAGCGCGAAAAAGTAACGTCCGGCGCCATCGCTTGTCGTTGCGGGAATCTCCGTGCCGGGTAACCAAACCGTCGCGCCAATTGCCGGTTCTCCGTTGCAGTGAATGATGATCCCTGTGAGCGCCGGAGGCGGGGCCAGTGTGAGATCGACCGTTAATGCTTCGCCATCCGCAATCACCACGGGCGGTGACTCAATCGTCGAGCAGAATTCGTTATCGGCGCGGACGACGTAGGTATCGGGCACAACTTCAAAGCGATAGAATCCGATGGAATCCGAGAACACCGGTGGAATGCCCGAACCCGGAAGTTCGACCAACGATCCTGCGGCGAAGCCGCCACGGCAATCTAAGATCGTCCCCGATATCGACGGCGGCGGATTCAGAGTCAGATCGACGATCACGTGCCCGCCGTCATCCACAACGATACCTTCCTGCTCCACGGTTGAGCAGAATTCATTGTCCGTACTTAGATTGAAAATTCCCTGAGTTACGGCAAAGAAATAAAACCCGTTCGCATCCGTCGTATCGCCGGCTTCCAGCTCTCCCGACAGTTGCACGATGACTGATGCCGCCGCGAAACCGCGGCAATCGGTGACCACCCCGGATAACGTCGGTTGCGGATTCAGAGTCAAATTAAGAACCGTCGTTTGCCCGGCTACAATCACGACGTTTTCGGCGAGAACCGAGGAGCACGGCAGCTTAGCGGCCCGCACATTTACGGTTCCGGCGTCAACATGAAGCAGATACGCGCCGTCAATATCACAAATCGCGGAATCCGGCAGAAAACCCGGGAAAGTCACCAGCGCTCCACCGGCCGGCTGACCAAAACAATCCGTGACCACTCCCTCCAACAGGCCACGTACAGGCTGAAAACCGCCGTAGGCCACTGTCCAATCCGGCCGCACCCCTTGCGCGTACGGCTGAGCTGTTCCGATATGCCAATACTGGTTCGCCGCTGTGGTGCCGTTCTGCAGACCGATCGTCGTTGAACTTGTCGAATCTGCGTTGAGGTATTGCAGTCTGATCTGGCTGTCGCCTGCCGGACTGGGATTTGTCAACACATTAAACAACCACACCTGAAATGTCTCGCGCGGCGGTGCGCCCGGAAAGTGCTCCAGATTATACCATTCAATCACCATCGCGTCCGCAGCAGGGAAATAGTAATATGAAATGTCTCCACCGCCGCTTAGTGGGTACCAATCGTCCCAATAAACGACAACTGCGTGGCCCATGTCGGCGATGGGAAGTTCGCGGTTATTGTGAAGCGTGCTTGACGAGTCAAAGCTCACAAAACCGTTGGAACAAATCCAGCACGCGGAGTAATCCTGTCCGTAAATGCGGAAAGTGAACGGCAGCTGGATCTGCACGGCCTGATCGTCGCCGTTCATCCCTGTGGGGAGACCGGGCCCTCCGGCAAGGGGCGATATTTCCAGCCAGCTAAAAGGCGGACCGTCAACGTCGCCGCTCTCACAAGCTCCGTAACCGAAAGTATCCGGCGGTGCACAGAGTAAATCCAAGTCGTACGCCAGCGGGAAGTCGATTGTCGTGTCGCCATTGATGATGGCGTTAGAGATGGTGAGCGAATCACATCCGTCGGCGCCGGCGCGGAAATTCCATGTCCCCAGCGGAACGGTTATGGAGTAATAACCTCCTGCATCGGTAATCTCGGTGGGAATGGGCACGTTGAGTACTCGCACCGCTCCGCTTGCCGATGGTTGACCAAAGCAAGTTACAATACCGCTTACCACTGCCGTAGGCCGTGGAACCAGCGTAACATCGATTGTGGTCTCCTGCCCGCTGGTAATCACCACGTTATTCTGTGTCGCCGGAAAATGGTCGTACCTTGTGTACGAGAGTGAATACGTTCCTGCCGGCAGCGCCAGCGAGTAGTCACCGCTGATATCACTTTGGGAGTTTTCTCCACCCGCCAGGTTCATCACGACCACATGCTCGAGCGGTTGCCCGGTCGGGCTCTCGATATGTCCGCAGACTCGACCCAATCCAAGAGCCGCGGT
>CAZGVT010000215.1:0-5543 GCA_964529255.1 uncultured Alphaproteobacteria bacterium
AAAGTCATTCTCAAAAGTACGGTTGCATCCAGATTCCGGCCGGGTAACGCGCGGGCAGTGATAACAGCAACTTCGTTAAGGCTGCGCTAACCCGGCTCGGCGAAACATGACAACTTACTTTCGGGAATCACTATAAGACCGATTTGCTCATACCTTTGTGGCGGCGGATCAGCCGGCGCCGAATCTGTGGAAAGTGAAACACAGGGTGCCGGGAGGTCGAAGGCAATCATTTGCAAGTTGATTTGCACCAGTCGCCTCATCAAATCTTCATCTTCAGTTCAACTTGCGCGGACGTTTGCTGAAGCGGAGTGAGTGACTTTCTTGTTGCGAATACCGGAATTACGTGAGAAGTTTCAAGTGAGGATTCGGACTTGCGCGAAATTTGGAATAGACGCGGAGACCTGCCGAGAGAACTCAACCCCCTGCAGATTGCGCTTGCTTTGCGGTGATATCCCCTACTATATTTAGGCGAACTCAGGATAGCCATGGAAAGGACCGCAGATGCGCAAGTGGAAGCGATTTGATCAACGTGGAATTACCATAATGGAGTTGACCATTGCGGTAGTCTTCATCGGGATTCTGGCGCTGATTGCCAGCACGCGAATCCTCCATGCGAAGGAACGCGCGCACGTCGGGCAGGCGCAGCAGGAAGTGGCGAGTCTACAGAAGGCACTCGCGCTGTATGCAGCGGACTTCGACCGCTATCCGGACATGATCCACTCCCTGGATGAGCTGTTGCGTGCGCTTCAGGACCCGCAAGGCAACTCATACATCGAGTATCTGGGCGGGGAATCTTACAGATTTGTTTCCTACGAGTTGTTTACAGAAAACGAGTACATTCTGCGAGTGGAAGCGACCAACCGCGCCCACACGCCGATCCGGGTAACACCCGACGGGATTGCTGTTCTGGAGTGACCCTCGGTGGATTGTGGATGATTTCTAACTGACCCGGCAACGCCGGGTCAGACTTTTGACATACCCCATCGATTTTTGAGGGGCCTGCTTTGGGAGCCGCGAGGTGACTCTCAATTCGCTACGCGAGCACTCACGAGTTCTCGAACGTGATCGGCGCAGCGGTCGGCTGCAAGCAGCCGACACGGCTCCGGGCTGTCTTCCGGCGGTCGGCTGCCAGCAGCCAACACGGCACGGACCTTTGTCAGCAACCTGAGAGCCGCGAGGTGACTCTCAATTCGCTGCGCGAGCACTCACGAGTTCTCGAACGTGATCGGCGCAGCGGTCGGCTGCCAGCAGCCAACACGGCTCGGGGCTTTGTGAACAACCTGACCCGGCAACGCCGGGTTTTTCTTTAACTTCAATGACTTAAACATTCTTCAAAATGAGTCACCGGGCTCTTGCATTTCTTAAAAACGGTTCGTAGATTTGAATCGAATTGGAGCATAGGGGCACGGTTTGTGCTGCCTGGCTCCGCAAAGTGCGTCGTCGGCCTGTTGTCACGGAGGGGATTGTTTTGGATTCCTTTTCGGCTTGGCGATGGTTGTTGGTGGTGACAAGAATCGGGGGTACATCCCCAAGGAACGGAAAGGGAACCTTTCATGGTCAACATCTTTGCAGGCAACCTGTCTTATGGTGCCACAGAGGATGATTTGCGCGTGGCGTTTGAGCAGTTTGGAAAAGTAGAGCGCGTGAGCGTGATCGTTGACCGCCTCACCGGCCGCTCGCGCGGATTCGGCTTTGTGGAAATGCCGGATGCCGACGAAGCCAAGGCGGCGATAGCGGGTCTGCACGATCAGGAGCTGAAGGGGCGGAAGATGCTCGTTCGTGAAGCCGAGCCACGCCCGCGTCGTCCGCGCGAAGGCGGACACTCACGAGCTGAAAGCGGATACAACCGCGAGTAAGTCGTAGCGGACTGAATCCCGAAAAGGGGGCGCGAGGAATCGCGCTCCTTTTTGTTGTTTGCCACCCCATATTCAGTTTTACGAATCCAGACCCAACGCTCCACTGAGTGGCAACTCATGTTGACTGGCTTGGCTATTGAGCAAGGCGAGGAAACAGCGTGGCTGCTTGAGCGAAATCGTACGGTACGTGAGTGACGGCGGTGACAAAGTGGGCATTCTTGTTTATTAGTTACTTGTGCAGCCAATTCCAACTATTTTCAGTCGATTTACGCGCATTATTGACAACGGAGAGGGGAGACGCTATATTGCACGTATATTATCGCAATAAGGAGGTCACTATGATTGCCAATTCGACAGATTTTCGCCGAGCGCTATGCCTTGTGATTGTCGGCTGCCTGCTGCTGTCGGCAACCGCCGAGGCGGCAACGGTCATCAACGAGGTTCGCCCGTGGTCAGGAAACACGGGGTTGCCGGAAGATGTGTGGAGTGAGATTGAGCTGTACAACTCCGGCCCTGCTGATCAAGATTTGAGTGGCTTCGAGATGCTGACAACGATCAGCGTGGCGCTGCCAAACATCGTGCTGCCGGCGCGTTGCTACCTGACGGTATCGTTCAGCGCGGGGAGTGACGACTTCGACTTCACGGACAGCTCCGGAACCTATTACGCCGACCCGGCGGCTGGATTAAACCGCGAAGCAGGTGAAGCCGGGCTCTATAGCGGCGTGCCATCCGCGGGGACTCTTGTCGACTTCGTCAACTGGGGCGAGCAGACGAGCAGCTTCGGTGCCGCGTATGATCACTCACAAACGGCCGGACAGTGGGTGGCCGGGGAGTTTATCGACGTCTGGGAACACGCGGCGTTCAGCCTGATCGGGAGACTGCCTTCAGGCTGGGACAACAATACGCTGAGCAACTGGCAAGAGCTGCCGATGCCGTTTGCCATACCGATGCGGCGACACAATCCGATCCAGCTTGACCCGCCGGATGCGACGCTGGATACCGTGGTGACGCAGCTTGTCTGGCGAAATGTTCCCGGCCACACGGTCACCCAAGTTGAAGTGGACAACGATTCGACCTTCACATCACCCGAGTTCTCAACGGTGCTGTTCGGAGCCGCGACTTCGGTGGCGGTGAGTCTGCCGGATGGCTTTTACTACTGGCGTGTGCGGCCAAACGTTGGCGGGAGCGCGCCGCCGGCGATCTGGAGGTTTTATCAAGGTCTCCCCACGGCGATAGCAACCTCGGGGAGCGTTGCATTGCCGCAGCGGTTCCAGCACAAGGACTCGCGACTCTTGTGTATCTGGAATATCGCCACTTCCAGGCGCGGCGGCTGTACGGAAGCCGCCGGTGCACAAGGCCCGTGGGATGCCGGACATGCTCAGGGCGCGCATATTCCGAACTGCAATCACTGCCGGAACTACTGCACGCGCGCGAGTATTCAGATGGTGAACGCGAAATACGGCGGTTCGCTAACGCAGGATGAGATCTCCTATCACGGTTATCAGAACAACGTCGTCGGACCGGAGGGAGACCTGGGCCATGGTGTGGGCATGTGGCCGCAGGAGGATCTTGCCTATTCGTGGGCGATGAACAATGCCGGGATCGCGGAGAACTTTCTCACTCCGGATGGTCCGATCCCGTGGGGAACGCTTACCTCGGAGATTGACGGCGGTTGGCCGGTCTTGACGGTTATTCGCCCGCCGGGCTGGTTCCATACGGTGGTGTTTAACGGCTATCTTGAGCTGCCGGCGATACTTGGCGGCCACCGGTTCATCCATATCACCGATCCGTGGCCGGGACGCACGAATTGGTATTTGTGGGCGACGATGCCGTGCGTGAGATACTACATTCTCCCGGCTACTCCAATTACGGGCCGTGCGACGGATCCGAATGTCACTCTGGACGGGGACGGTGATGGTGTCGTGAATTTTGACGAGCAGCATCCGGATCCCGCTTCGGAGCAGGTCGCGCGGCCGTTTTGCAGTCTCTGGAGCGACCCGGATACGGAAGACGACGAAGTCCGGGACAAGCAGGAAATCCGCAGCTACACATTCCACGATATCGATCATGGTCACAATAACGATGCGCTGTTGTTCCCGGACATCGACGGAGACGGGTTGCGGCAGGAGTGCGATTGCGACGGCGACAACGACAGCGACTTCGACGGCGGTGAAGATATAAACGGCGACGGCCGGAATCCGATTGGCGGTCTGGAGACATGCGAGTACGATCCGGCCCAATTAGAGATTAACTGCGGCGTCTTCCTCGTTCCCGGACCGGTTCTCTGCACGGAAGAGGCTTTTCTGTTCGGACAGACGTATCATTCCGTGTCCTGGTATCCGTATGAACTCATCTCGCCGTGCCCGCCGCCGATCGACGGCATGGGCCTTGGCTGGAGCGGAATCGTGTTTTCCAATTTCCTCGGGATCATTCCGCCCCAATCCATCGGACTCTTTGGGCCGGGGATTTACCGGGTGATTGTGGACGTACTGCGCGATCATCTTTACAGCGAGCCGGACAATTGGGATCCGTGGACCTGTTTTGGTGTACCTCCGCACTGTTACCTGATTATCAAGACTCCCGATCTCACGTACACGCAGGATTGGTACCTGCCGGTGCTGGATTCGCTGGGTCTGCAATACACCATCACGCTGACGCCGCCCGGGATGGACATCCCGACATTCCCGGAGTTGCAACCGTACTTTGTGGTGATTCTTGTCACAGGTGATACGCCGCCGGGATTGTGCATCTCGCCCAATGACGCCGTCACGCTCATGCAGTATCTGGACAGCGGCGGGAAGCTGATGATCACCGGCGACAACATCGGCACCGAATCGTTTCAATTTCCGACACCCGAGCGTCAGATTTTTTAAACTCAATACCTCGGTGCGATGTACAATCAGGAGTTTCCGACGTGTCAGGTTGGCGCAACTCAGCCGGCGACGTTCTTTCAACCGCCAAGCACCTTCCAGACGCGCGGTGTCGGCGGAGCGAACTATGCGCAGTACATGCCCGACGACGTGAATCTGGCGGCGGGCACGGGCTCGTTTGCCGCATCGCGCTGGGCGCCGTTCTGTCCGACAACTGCCGGAGTGAATGTCGTCGCGCGCGAAAATCTGCCCGCCAATTCGCGGTCGGTGTACTACGCTTTCCCGTGGGAGAATATCACCAGTCTGGCGACGCGGCAGACGATGATGGATCAAACGCTTGACTGGCTGTACGGCACAACCGCGCCGATTCCTGCGGTGGATAACCTGACGATTAAGGCTGAGCTGAATTCGCTGCAGCTCAACTGGACACCGGTTCCCGACGCGCTGGGCTACGAGATTCATGCGTCACAGGATCCAACTTTTGTTCCCAGCGACCTGACGCAACTGGGCTACACTGTGGATTCGTTCTTTGACATTTTCTATGAGGTTGAGTTGCCACCGCTGCAGTTCTTCTCCGTGGTCGCGACGGGCACCGGTCATGGTGGCGGCGATGGCGGCGGTGGTGTGACGAGTGAATTGCGCAACTGGATCGGCGAACAAACCGATATGAATGTGGTGCGTGAGCGGCTCGATCGCGAGAAGATCAAGTACCGTATGGTCACGAGCGCAACAAAGTAGCGGCAATAACACACCGCAGACGCCTATAGTCATTCTCAAAAGTACGGTTGCATCCAGATTCCGGCCGGGTAACGCGCGG
>CAZGVT010000216.1:0-4866 GCA_964529255.1 uncultured Alphaproteobacteria bacterium
GAACGGTGTTTTTGAGACGGCTTCCATGGAGTCTCATTTTTCGGTCGGCTGCAAGCAGCCGACACGGCTCGATCCCGTGTTTGTAACCTGAAGGGGTGACGTTCGGGGCCCCGAGCGCGGATACCGGCGTGCTTCAGGTCCCGGCGAGGTGAGGGCACCCCGCCCGGCGAACAATCTTGATTCTGGTATTTTTGAGACGGCTTCCATTGAGTCCAATTTTTCGGTCGGCTGCCAGCAGCCAACACGGCTCGAGCCCGTGTCTGCAACCTGAAGAGGTAACGTTCGGGGCCCGGAAGGCGGATACCGGAGTGCTTCAGGTTCCGGCGGGGTGAGGGCAGGCCGCCCGGCGAACAAGATTCACTCGGTGAATTTGAGATGGCTTCCACGGAGTCTGATTTTTCGGTCGGCTGCCAGCAGCCGACACTGCTTGAGCCTGTGATTGTAACCTGAAGGGGTCACGTTTTGGGGCCCAGAGGGCGGCATCGCTTGACAATCGGCGAGAAAATTTGTATTCTTATGTTGCTTAAGGAATACTCAACGGGAGAATGTAAATGGCTAAGAAACAGACATTTGCTGATAAGGCCATGAAGGCGAAAAAGGCGGGCTTGCACCACGAGGGAGACGATGTCCTCCAGGTTGTAAAGGTCCGGCAGTTTGTGAACGTCAACGGATCATTCCGCCTGACAGCCAAGACAGTAAAGATTACTGCGAAGAACCAGTCGGAGATTTTTGGCGGATAAGGGTTTGCAGCTCGTCCTCGCGACGGGCAACCACGACAAAGTCCGCGAGATTCGGGAGAAGCTGCAGGGATTACCCCTCCGGCTCCTGAGCCTCGCGGACTTTTTAACTCTTGGATCCGTGGATGAGGATGCCCCGGATCTGCTCGGGAATGCCGTCAAGAAGGCGATATTTGTGGCGGGCGAGACCGGCTCGTGGGCCCTTGCTGACGACACAGGACTGGAAGTTGAGGCTTTGGATGGCGCGCCGGGAGTGATCTCGGCGCGCTATTCCGGTCCGGGGGCTACCTACCAATCCAATTGCGAAAAGCTGCTGCGAGAGATGCGCGATTTTCCGGACGGGAAGCGAAGCGCAAGGTTCCGAACCGTGATGTGCCTGCGCACCGGCGACGGCCTATATTGTACGGAAGGGGAGTTGCTGGGGGCTATCGGAATGGAAACGAGAGGAACGGAGGGATTTGGCTACGATCCGGTGTTCGTGCTGCCGGACGGCCGAACGCTCGCGGAACTAAGCCTGGCGGAGAAAAATGCGATTTCGCATCGGGGTCGCGCGCTCGAGAAGATGGCGAAGTTGATTGAGTTCTTGTTGCGGGATTATGTCATTCCGGAGGCGTGAGGGCACACCGCTCGGCGGGCCTAACCAAGAACACACCGCTCGGCGGGTCGATTCGGGTCAAAATGATACCATCGTCTCGAGACGGACAGTTCGATGGCTTTCACCATTGTAATAGGTTACCCGGTGATCATAGACGAGACTGATGTTTGGGGCGAGCGAGAAATAGAGTTTGGCACCGAGCATCGTACCGTCGGAGTTATATTGAAAAAGTCGGCGAACGTTGGGCTGCATGTAGTATGCGGATATTTTCTGCAGGCGAACCATTGGCGGCGGAGTAACTCCTGCCTCGCCGTAAATGGACTTCCCGCGTTCGTAGTCCTCGCCGCGCATATCGGTGTACCAGCTGTAAATGTAGCCCAGATTTGAGAACGTCACCAGTGCGTCGGCGTAATAACCTCGAGCAAAGCTGAGACCCTTTAGACGGGATTCCTTAGGAGCATAGAGAGAATCGTTCACCAGCGCGACGCGCTCAATTTCGTAGGAGTAGTTGAAAAACTCGCTGAAGAATTCGCGTTCGAATTGGCGGTATTCGACTCCCAATTCGACCGGGCCGAATACGGTGCGTAGTCCGGGGAAGGCCCAGCCCCAGCCATAATCGGCAATGGCTGCGGTCTGGCCATAGAGGTGCATCGATACCGGTTTGCCCTTGAAGATGGGGATAGCTGCATCAAGACCGTAGACAAAGATTGACGCTGTGGAATCGGAGTAGTCCTTCGGACTGCGACGGATGTTTGGCAAATAGCCCCACCGGATGAGTGAATCTATTTCCTCCGGCTCCAACAAAATAAGCAGCTCTTTTCTGCGTTCAAAGTCGTCTACACCGGGGAAATAATCGAGCCGATCGGGGACGCCGTCACCGTCTTGATCTGACAAAGCCGCGAACTGATTTCCGTCCACCGCTGCCGATGCGCCGACGATAACTCCTTCCCACTTGGTGTCGAAAGTTGCGCGCCCGGCAAGTAGACCAGGTTCATCCAGTTCGCGGAAGTTGTTGACCATCGCCTGCCAGCCAAAGCGTCCCTTTCCGCCTTCGGAGTAGAAGCCGATACGCTTGATGGCCGGATACTGGATGGTATTGGCGTAGTGTTTGACCACAAAGCCGTAGCCAAGAGTCACATTGTCAAGCGCTCCGGCACGTGCATAGAAGGGATCTCCTTCCTGGCCGTAGCGGACATAGTAGATCTTCTCGACGGCATCACCGGCGTCGTCCCACTCGTCCTTCTTGAAAGTGCCCTCTTCATCAAAGCGAGCAGTCAAGTCGAGTCCGACACCCCACTTTCCGAGGGGTATATCGGGTCTGAGTCCGAACTGCTGGTAGACCTTGCCGTCGATCACGACAAGGCCGATGGCGCCGTTCCAGCGCACGCGGCTGGCCTGATTGGGCGCGACCGGTGGCGGGTCATAAGCCGGGTCGACCGGGTCCTGAGCCGCAAGCAGTGCGAAGATGCCAAGCGACATGATGGCAAAGGCTAAAATGAGGTACATGGCGAGAGGGACATTTGCCGAGTTAAATGCTATAGGAATTTACGCTTTCCCGCTTGCATTGTCAACCTTGTCCGCATACTAAGTGGCTTGATTATGCTGGGTTTTGATGGTATATTAAGAGTTTTGGTGGAGTGGGGAAGATCATAGGGTTGCCGGCACGAATCGGCTATCCGACACCAGAGCGCATCCCAAAGTCATCGGAGGGGATTGCGTTCCATAACTGGCGAGGCGCCCGTCACCGGGTGCCCGGAAGGCGGAGACCGGAGTGCTTCAGGTTCCGGCGGGGTGAGGGCACCGCGCGCGGCGAACAAGATTCTCTCTGGTGTCTTTGGGGTGTCTTCTAACAACGTCTGCAATGACAATCGTCTACCTTGATAATGCTGCCACGACGAGACCCGATCCACTTGTGATCGAGGCGGTCACGATGGCATTGGCTGAAAGCTGGGGCAACCCATCGAGTGCTCACGACCAAGGGAGCCGGGCACGCAGGCTGAAGGACGAAGCTCGAGCGAAGGTTGCTCATCTGGCCGGTTGTCATGACGACGAGGTGTATTTCACTTCGGGGGGAACCGAAGCTGACAATTGGGCCATTCAGGGTACGCTTGAGAGTCTGCATCCCGCTAAGTCGCACTGGATTACGGTTGCAACGGAACATCATGCGGTGCTGGACCTGGTGAAATGGAGCCGGAATCGAGGCTATGAAGTGACGGTGCTTAGCCCGGACGGAGAAGGCCTCCTTCAACCCGAACAGGTGTTGCAGTCGATTCGACCGGGGACTGCGATGGTCTCGGTGATGCACGTCAACAACGAGCTTGGCACGATTCAGCCGGTTGAAGAGATCGGAGCAGTCTGCCGGGAGCGCGGAGTGATTTTTCACACCGATGCGGTGCAGAGTTTCGGAAAGATCCCGCTTCGGTTTTCGGGCTTGAACGCGGACCTGATGAGCATTTCGAGTCACAAAATTTATGGACCGAAAGGTGCGGGTGCACTGATTATCGGTCGAGGCACGAGAATCTCGCCGCGGCAGATCGGAGGGAGTCAGGAACGCGGCCTCAGGCCGGGAACCGAAAACATGCCGGGGATTGTCGGGATGGGTGCGGCGGCGGAACGCTGTCATGAGCGTATGAGCGATGACATGGCGCATACATCCGGTTTGCGTGACCGGCTTGAAGCTGAAGTGTTAGCAAGCATTCCCGACGTTCGCGTGAACGGATCGCGCACGCTTCGAGCACCGGGAATACTCAATGTATCATTTACCGGCTGCGAAGGCGAAGCGCTGCTCATCGCGCTGGACCGAAAGGGATTCTGCGTTTCGACGGGCAGTGCTTGCAGCGCGGGTGCAATCGGGGCATCGCACGTGCTCATCGGCATCGGACTCGATCCGGTGGTTGCTCAGTCATCGATTCGCTTTTCATTCGGACGGTTCAACGAGGCGGGTGACGTTACGAGGTTGATGGAAATTCTGCCGCCATTGATTGATCGACAGAGAGCGCTTGCGCCGGCGGCATTCAGATGAAACGTTGGATCTGGTACGCGGTTGCGGCGATTGCGCTGCTGTTGATGGTCGTGAACTTCGTGAAGTATTTTCGGCCGTCGATTGACGAAGAATATCTGGCTGGATGCCGGGCGAGTCTGAGCGCTCACAACGCGAAGTTCCTCGGCCGGACGGCAAACGCGGCGCGATATGAGTTAATCTTGACGGACGAGCGGGGAGAAGTGAGCACGGCCTGGTATCGTCTTCCGGTCGCCACGCGAAAGCTGCCGGTACTGCTTTTGGCGGCCACCCAAGCACGGGAAGCGGAGTGGTCGGCATGGCTGGACGGTCTGCCAAGAATCAATGACGTGGTTGTTGTCAGTTTGAGCAATACCGTCTCCGACGATGCCACTGGGAAATCGTGGTCGGAAGAGTGGCAGAAATCTCTTCGCAGTGCGGGACTGGCGCTGCAATATGTGCATCGGCACTTCGCAGTTGATACGAATCGCGTGGCTGTCATCGGGTTAAACAAGCACGCCTTGTTCGCTTCCGCC
>CAZGVT010000216.1:4876-5538 GCA_964529255.1 uncultured Alphaproteobacteria bacterium
CCCCCCCACCCAGTGCCGACCCCTCCCGTCGCTCACACCGGGCAACACAACCACGCCACGTACGCTTCCGCCGTGGGTGCGCACTACCCTGAGTCGGTAACGACGGTGTATACCGATGGCATTCCTGCCGAAGGGTCACGGATGCAGCAAGAGTATGCGACTTGGGTACTGGGCCACGCACATCCAAGTGTCCGCAACCCGGCCGGTGACGCACCGGAACTCGCGTTCGCGGCGATCATCGAGAGTGAAGCTGGACCGGTGATCGCACCCGATACTTCGAATGTCTCGGGCACGGCGAAATTTCTGAGGATGAAATAGTATCTTTCGGCGGAACATGACACTCCGCCCGGCAAGTTATCACGAGATTTGAAGGGAATCGCATGACGATGGTCGCGCCGGCGCTCAGTAAGCATAATTCGATGGACATTCCGAAGGGGACGGTTGTCGGGGTTGCCATGTCGGGCGGAGTGGACAGCTCCGTTGCCGCTGCGTTGCTTTGTGAGCAGGGCTGCGAGGTCATCGGCCTGACGATGCATCTATGGAGCGATCCCACAGGTACAGATCTGCCACTAAATCGCGCATCGGGTTGTTGCAGCATTACGATGGCACAGGACGCCGCGGCGGTGGCCGGGCGAATGGGGTTCAAGCATTATGTGTTGAAT
>CAZGVT010000217.1:0-5536 GCA_964529255.1 uncultured Alphaproteobacteria bacterium
TCATGATGATCGCGCTGGTGCGGCGGCATGCTCCGCCAGCTTCGGTCAATCGGTTGTTGGTCTTTGCTGTTGCGTTTGCGGCCTATCCGGTGGCGCGCTCATTTCAGTTGGGTCAAACCAGCCTGCTGCTTGCGGTGCTCGTCTGGTGGCCGGTCGTGCACGCGAAGAATTCGTGGCTGTTTCCGGCGATCGGTCGAGGGCTTTCGGTTTTTGTGAAGCCGTTTCTGGCACTGGCTGAATTGCCAAACATCTTGCGCGGACAAGTGCGTTCCGGTTTCGGTATTCTCGGAGTGTATCTGCTCCTTGGCATCGTATCGTTGGTGGCCGTCGGCATTGCCGCGCATCGCGACTATGTCGACTTCCTGCTTACGCTGAGTGCGTCGCAGACGTCGTTTCGGGGAAATCAGAGCCTACTTGGCGCGTGGTCGCGGCTGACGACGGATTATGCCATCGACGATTACGGATTCGAACTCGATCCGGCAGCTAATCTCATCGGCAAGCTCGTCTTGTTGGCCGTGCTGGGAATTGCGCTGTGGGCAAGTTTGAAAAGGCGGGATGCCGAGCGTCCATTGAGCACGGGGATGTGGCTGTCCGCAGTTGGGCTCGGATTGCCGATTTCGTGGGAACATCATCTTGTGTTTGTATTGCCGGCGCTTGTGCTGTGCTGGGGCCTGCGGCGAAGTGTCCTGCAGACGACCTTGTTAACGATTGCGTCAGTGATGATCTGCTTGTCGTTCGAAGATTTTTACGGGAACGATCCGGCCGGGCGAGTGACCTCGGTCTTGCCGGCGATCGGAAATCTCGTGCTGTTTGGGTTGTTGGTGTGGCATCACGTCCGGTCGAAGGCGAGGTTTCCGAACCCCCCCCGGCTCCCCGCACGCAGGGGGAGCGTAGAGATCTGATCATCGTAATTTTCCAAAGGTCCGAATGTCCGGTTTGAAACTCATTAAGCGCAGAATCCGCAGCGTGAAATCCACGCAGCAGATTACGCGTGTCATGAAGATGGTGGCGGCGGCAAAACTTCGCCGCGCGCAGGAGAACATCGTGCGCGCGCGCCCGTATTCACTCCGATTACGACAGGTGATTCGGGAAGTGTCGGCGAGAATCGACCGCTCCGCGCACCCGCTGCTCGCTCTGAAGCCGGAACAGGAACTGGGAATCGTCATCGTAACCGGAGATCGCGGGCTTGCAGGCGCATTCAACACGAATATTGCACGCCGGGCGCAGAAGGTCATCGACGAGTACAAGGATCATCGCAAAATATTTCTTTTTACCGTCGGTAAACGCGGCACGGAGTTCTTCACGAAGCGCAACGCTCCGGTCATCCATTCGTCGGTCGGGCTGTTCCACTCGCTGCAGTTTCATCACGCCGCAGAGATCGGGGAAGCGATAATCGATCGCTACCTACATCACGAGATGGATCACGTCGTCGTGATTTATAATGAATTCAAGTCCGCGATCCAGCAGAATGTGGTCGTCGAGCAGCTCTTGCCGATCATCCCCGATCCTGCAGATCACGATGGCCCGACCTCCGATATCATCTATGAGCCTTCCGAAATTGAAATCCTGAATGCGATCCTCCCGCGGTACTTGAATGTCCAAATCTGGCGCATTTTGCTGGAGTCGTTTGCCGCGGAGATGGGCGCGCGAATGACGGCCATGGAGAACGCGACCAAGAATGCTCAGGAACTGATAGAAACTCTAACACTGAACTATAACAAAGCAAGACAATCGGCGATCACCCGCGAGTTGCTCGAAGTGGTTGCCGGCGCCGAAAGCTTGCGCTAACCTTCCCGGCCTGGATCGGATTTGAACCGGGCATGCAAATCTGAATCGGCTTCGAAAGTATCCGAAGCGATCTGAGTCACCTGTGAGCAGGGCTGCCTTCTCAACGGATATGATTGAGTTTCCACTCGGGGACTCCATCCTGGCGGGCCTATCAGACTTTCCGGCTCATCTCAAACGAAACTTTGTCCCTATCTGTGCCGGCGACTTGGGACGAGGTTTGAAACACCAGACCGGCTTTGGTATTTAATCTTGATCGATATGGAAGGATGTGAACGACAATGCCGTATCCAAGTAATCGCAAACGCGTGTCCATATTTGTGGACGGCGCGAACATGTTTTACACGCAGAAAAAAGGTCTGGGCTGGTTCTTTGATCCTGCTAAACTTCTGAAAGTCCTGCGCGGCGAAGACGAACTGACCGATGCCTACTGGTACATAGGTCTGAAGATTCCACCCGACCCGCGGGATGAGAATTTCGTCCGCTTTCTCGCCTATGCGGGATATGTCGTGCGAACCAAGAGCCTGAAAACGATCTTTGATCAGGACACGGGAGAATCCACGCAGAAGGCGAATCTCGATGTCGAAATCGTCATGGATATGTTCAACACAGTCGAGAATTACGACAAGGCGATTCTGCTGTCCGGTGACGGCGATTTCGAACGCGCGCTGGAACTATTACGCTCGCGAGGCAAGGAAATCTGCGTCGTTTCGACGCAGAACTGGATTGCGGCCGAGTTGCGAATGGCCGTCGGCTCCCACTTCCTCGATTTGCAGGAATTGAGAGATCGGATCGAGCGCACGGATCGCACTACTTCGACCGATATCAGCCGTCAGTCGGATTTGGCATCGGGTAGTGAATCCACCTGAGGTCGATCCGGCCGTGTTTTCCGCGCTCATTGAACGCTGGATGGAGCGCCCGGAACTTTCACACCTTGCGCAAGTCGAAACGGTTCTCGCAAGTGCTCCCTTCTATCCCAGCGATGTGATCGATGATTGCGCGATCGCGGCGGCCACCAGACTGGAACGAAAACCGGCGGTGGCGATTGAGGTGCTGATGCTCATGGCGGGTTCGGCGCACCCGCAGTCCAGAGCGGTTGCTGCGGTGATTATTTCCCGCTTGGCGCTTTATGCTCCGGCATTGTGGATCGACCTGATCCGGCACCTCGCGACGGACGAAAATTGGGAAGTCAGGAGGTATGCCGCGCGAGTTTTCGATTCGACCGAGAAGTTCGATGGTGCGGCGGAATTCCATCTGGAGTTCGTGATGGAGACGCTGCAGACTTGGATTCAGGACAAAGACTACCTTGTCCGGCACGCAGCCACTCAATTCCTGCTCGGTTACGTGAAGCGGCATCCTGCTTTTGCGGAGAAGTTGCTGGGCATGCTGGATCCATTGTTCGATGATCTTTCAGAGTACGTGCGCGACGGAGCGGCCGCGGCCATGCGAGCGGTCGGAAAGGTCCGGCCGGAACTCGCGCTTTCGTTTATTGAACTCAAACTTGATCATCTCAGGGAGTTTGAAGGTCAGACCTATTTGACCGCTCTGGATCATCCTTTTGCCGATTGCCGGCCCGAGTGGAAAGCCCGGCTGGTGACGGCGCTGCAGGCGGCAACCCCAATCAATCCGGATAATTAGTCTTTCATACAGAAATAACTCGTCAAGATGAACAAAGGTCTCATCAAGCAGATCATCGGTGTAGTCGTGGACGTCGATTTTGGAGACGGCGCGCTGCCCGGACTCTATAATGCTCTCAAGGTCACGCGGCCCGACGGGCAGTCACTAACACTCGAAGTGCAGCAGCATCTCGGGGATAATACCGTCCGCGCGGTTTCGATGGACCCAACCGAGGGACTAACGCGCGGCACAGTGGTAATCGATACGGGCGGTCCGATTCGCGTGCCGGTCGGAAGTTCTACGCTGGGTCGAATCCTGAACGTTGTCGGGGCTCCGGTGGATGAACTCGGCGAAGTCAAGAGCGACAAACTCCTGCCGATACACCGGCCTGCTCCGGCGATGACCGAACTGGATACGTCGACCGAGATGCTGGAAACCGGGATCAAGGTGATTGACCTGATTCAGCCGTTTGCCAAGGGTGGAAAGATCGGACTGTTCGGCGGTGCCGGCGTGGGCAAGACGGTGATTGTGATGGAGCTGATCAATAATATCGCAAAAGCGCACTCCGGTATTTCCGTATTCGCGGGAGTCGGGGAGCGCACGCGCGAAGGCAATGATCTGCTTCGGGAAATGGTGGAATCCGGGGTGGTTGATTATGGCAAGAGCTTTGACCATCACGGCTTCACGATCAACACGGTTGACAAATCTGCTCTGCCGAATTCCAAAGTCGCGTTCGTCTTCGGACAGATGAATGAGCCACCCGGTTCGCGTTCGCGAGTTGCGCTGACCGGATTGACGCTCGCCGAGTATTTCCGCGACGAAGAGGGCAAGGACGTGCTGCTGTTCATCGACAATATCTTCCGGTTTACTCAGGCGGGTTCGGAAGTGTCCGCATTGCTTGGACGCATGCCGTCGGCAGTGGGTTATCAGCCGACGCTGGCCACGGAAATGGGCGCGCTGCAGGAGCGCATTACCTCGACGAAAAAAGGATCAATCACTTCCGTTCAGGCAGTGTACGTGCCCGCCGACGACCTCACCGATCCCGCTCCGGCGACGACCTTTGCCCATCTCGACGCGACCACAGTGCTGTCGCGGCAGATTGCAGAGCTGGGTATCTATCCGGCGGTGGATCCGCTGGATTCCACTTCGCGAATTCTCGATCCGCTCGTTGTGGGTGAAGAGCACTACGATGTTGCGCGAAGAGTGCAGCAGACCTTGCAGCGCTACAAGGACCTGCAGGACATCATCGCAATTCTCGGTATGGACGAACTATCCGACGACGATAAGCAGACGGTGGATCGCGCGCGCAAATTGCAGAAGTTCCTCTCGCAGCCGTTCCATGTTGCCGAAGCGTTCACGGGCCGCAAAGGAGCTTACGTGACCGTGAAGGACACGGTGAAGGGATTCAAGGGAATTCTTGAGGGCGAGTTCGATCACATCCCCGAGCAGTGCTTCTACATGTGCGGCGGAATCGACGACGTGATGAAGAATTTCGAAGCCACCAAGGCCTGATCCGATGGCGAAACCGTATCGACTGGAGATTCTCACTCCGACGGAAAGCGTTTTCGCGGGTGAAGTGATTCACGTGCGCGTGCCCGGTGTCGACGGCGATTTCGGGGTGCTTGCCGATCATGCTCCGCTGGTTGCCGCAATTCGTCCCGGCAAGCTGCAAGTGGATATTCACGACCAGAGCGTGGACTATTTCGCGACGAGTCACGGTTACTTCGAAGTTCACGGCAATCGGGCCGTGCTGCTGGCGGAGATGTGTATACGCAAGGCGGAGATTGATCTGGAACGCGCCATGAAAGCAAAGGAACGCGCGTTGCATGAGCTGGAAAACGCCGAGACACTCGAACAACAGAATCAAGCCCGCGCCGCGATGGATACTGCGCTGGCGCAGATCAAGGTAGCTGAGGGGTGAGGCGAGTTCCTCCCTATGGATTGAAAAGGGCGGCTTCCCGGCGGAAGTCGCTTTTTTTTTGCAGTTAGAAATCTTGCAGAAACGGGTCAGGGCTATTGACAATGGGGCAAGATTGTCGTATGGTATGCAGGAGTACTCAGTTCGGGCGTCCGGGCGTTGATTAGATCGAGTAGTTTACAGTTCATCGAACCGGAGGGAGTCTGACATGAAGAC
>CAZGVT010000218.1:0-5521 GCA_964529255.1 uncultured Alphaproteobacteria bacterium
TAAGGCCGCGCTAACCCGGCTCGGCGAAACATGACAACTTACTTTCGGGAATCACGATCACAGTCACGGCAACTGGCAGGGCTGAAAGTTGAATTTCAGTTGTACGGGCTTCATAAAGCTGGCGCCGAGTGCTGAAGCGGCCGCGATTTTGGAAACCCGGCTCCCGCTGCCTACGAAGACAACGCGGCGCGAGCAACTCGCCTGTGATGCGGTATGGATTCGTGTCGCTCAAGTTTCCTTTTGGCAGAGAGAAAAACCCGTAAGTTATGAACTTACGGGGCGGACTATTGACAAGCCTTATTGATTCTTGCGGGCCTTGTCTTGGGAGCGCGATCTGGCTCTCAAATCGCCACACGAGCACTCACGAGTTCTCCAATGTGATCGGCCCGACGGTCGGCTGCAAGCAGCCGACACGGTTCGGGCTTTCGTCACCAAGCTGACCCGTGGGGAAAAAAGTTACGGGCTTCAGCTTTGCTCTGAGAAACTCACTTTGCGCGACATGGACTCACGGGCGTTATTCGATTGCGCGCAAGAGCGCGGCGGCTCGCTCGGCAAAAATTCTGTTCTGGTCGCGAGTCAACTCGGTAAGGATCACGCGCGCCTCGGCGTTGCGCGAGAGCTTAATTAGTGATGCTGCCAGGTAGAACTGCAGCCTGGCATCGCCGTTCCTTGCTGACAGTCGCGCTGCGGTAGCGAGAGCTTCAACCGCACCCGAAGGATCGCCTGACATGTACAACGACGATCCCAGGTACTTGTGCATGATGGCATCGTTCGGGTTTTGAGCGGTCAAATCACGCAGCGCAGTTGCGCACTTTGCATAGGCCTTCTCTGAATAGAACTTCATGGCCGTTTGAAATGCCGCCTCGGTGGAGGATGATTCCGCACTTCTCGTGGTCAATTCATTGTACGGGATGGGCTCCTTAGGCAGCAATGATACCACTAGAGGACTTGGGTCACGCTGGACTGTGCTTTCTTCTTGACTATCCCCGGCTGGGGGAGGCGAGCGTAGTTCCGACTGCGCGCCGCCTTCGCCCGCTGACTTCCCGTCAATCTCAGCGAATGCGGGAGTGTCGGTCATGACTTCCGAATCGGACAATGGATCCGCGGGGGATTCGGTGACTTGTTTGTCAGCGGATTCCACTCCCCCACCGGACCGTTCTTCAAGTTCCGGTGGATTGTTTAAGACAAAGAAAAGGGCAATCACAGCCACGGCAGCCGAAGGAAGCAGAATTTGGAATTGAGGATGTTCGGCAAACCAGCCGCTGAACGACCTTATCCACGACGAGATCATGCGGGTTGGATTTGCCTCTGCGCGGGAGTCCGCCAATTTTTCAAGCTCGGCCGCGAAATTTTGTCCGGTCTGCGCATAGTGTTGGCGGAGGGCGGGCTTATGAGTCTGAATCAATCGGCTCATTTCAGTGGACTTTACGAGTTCCTGATAACAACACTCGCACTCGAGCAGATGCTCTTCGAATTGAAGTATCTGTTCAGGAGTCAAGCCTCTGGATTCATAGAGCGGAAGTAGCCTGCCTCTCTCTGCGTCGGTGCAACGATTCAATTCAGGAGTCCTCACGCAGCATTGCCCAGCGACAGCCTGAGCTGTTTGCGGCAATCAAATACACGCTTGTCGAATGCGGTTCGCGACAGCGCGGGCTCTGTTCGCCGAATGGCTTCCCAGATTTCGCCGATTGCCATATCTTCAATGATTCCCTTGAATACTGCGCGACAGAACGGCTTCAGCCGATCAATCGCCCGAATAATCCGATCAAGCTCCATTCGGCCCTCGAGACCGCTATCCGCATGAAGATCGGACACGGGCTCGATGCCCTCAGGATACCAGAGCACACCTTCCAGCCGGACTTCACCACCGGATACGTCCTGGGTAAGCGGTATTCCGGTGCGAAGGGCCCGCTTTTGAATCTCATTGCCGATTCGGTTATTTAGCACTTTGACAACATAGCCACAGGGATTTTCACGAATCTCATGAGATTTCTCGACAAGTACCGTGAGCGTCGATTGGACGAGGTCTTCCTGGTCCTGATTGGACCACCACCCAACCTTATGTTTGACAATCGTTCTCAATCTTACCGCGAGTTGCTCAAATAGCCGGTCCGCGGCAAGCCGGTCACCCTTTCGGTACCGCTCGAGCAGCTTAAGATAGTCCTCTCGATTCACACGGCTTCCTATGATAATATAAATTTCGGCCAACCAGCCAAATCACGACTAATTCCAGTCCCCCGAGACCACGAATCCAGCCCAGTAATAGGGATGAGTCGATTTCCCCTTGTCTGCGAGCGATTTGATCCGGTTGATTGCTGCGGTCCTGACTCGCTGCGGGGTCAACGGCAGGCCGCCGGCCAATAGCATGGGGACAAAGTCGGCAGCATCACTGTCACCCACCGGCCAGAGGGTGCTGACAACCGCACGGGCTCCGGCTAATCGAAAGGCGCGACTCAGTCCAAAGACACCCTCGCCATTCTTTATGCCCCCTCGCCCTGTTCCGCACGCAGAAAGCAACACCAGATCGACAGCACTAAGATCTAAACTCGATATCTCTTCTGCCGACAACAAACCGTCGTCGGAATTCTGCCATGGGTCGTGCATGGACAATCTGTTTGCACCGGCCAGCACGAGTCCGGAGGCCAACAGTGGATTCTCGCCGACGAACCTCCGCTCGATCATCGATTCGTGCTCTTTGCCGCTACATTCCGACCCGGCGAAATAGCCATGAGTCGCGACATGCACAACCTGAAAGCTCCCCGCCTCCGCTTTAAACTTAGTCTCTGTTGCGTTAACACCCGTGCATAAAGTTGCCGTTCCGTGAGTGCTCTGCCATGCGGCGGCAATGAGCTTGACTTCCTCCGCTGAATGAGGCAGCGGCTTCCATTGCAGATCTCTCAGGGTCTGGCAGCCTGAGCGTGTGTGAGTCCTGACTTGGGCCGTTCCGCCCGAAACAACAGAATCCGAAGTCACGCCGCGGAAATCGTTGTGAGGTTCAGCCACCCAGTCAAAGTCGGGATTTCCAAAGGAGATGATGCTTTCGGTTGAAGTTGAGGTCGTCTTCCCGGCATTGCTGGTCAGTCTGTACAATTCGCGCAGATTGGCGACATAATGGACGGCAGAACTCTCGATCAGATAACGACCATCCGGAGCTTTCAATCCGGCGAACGACACAAGGTGCAGTTCGCCGTCCGGCGAGATAAAGACAAGTTCAGCGTCTCCGAGCAAATCCGCTACCGGAGCCCAAATCTTGCGGTAAACTTCGGCCGAGATTGCGTCGTAGTCATTTGGGGCTTCGCTCTCGAACCGCTCAAAGTGCGCATTATACCAAGAAATCGCGGACTCGATTGAATCGGCCCGGCCTAGCTCTACGACGCGTGGACGCACTCCCGGACGCCAAACGACGGCCAGATATCGAGGTTCGACCGAGACAGGGCCGAGCCTATGGTTGTATTTTATGTAGTCAATTGCAGCGGACTTGCTCGGCAGAATAGCGGCAATCTGATCCGTGGAAAGATTTTCCAGTTCTTGATGGTGGCGGAACTCCTCGCTCATCCCGGCTAATTTCGCTTCACATCGTTCTTTGAATGCGGCTGCAATTCCAAGCTTTTGCCCGTAGTCCGCGGTGATAACGGCGGGGCTGTTCAACCGGAGCCTGGCCAGTTCATGCCTGGCGCGACTGAGAGAGTCGCGCAAAGCGATAATCTCCGGTTCATCCAGCACGGTCGCCGAGCGATTTCTCTCGGCGATGATTCCGGTCGCGAGCCCTTTGTATCCAACAACGGTTGCGGCGATTTCCGTTCCCCAAGTGGAAACGGAGTCCGTGCAGTTCAGGAGAACCGTAAGATATTCATTGGCGGCGCGTTCGAGGCGGTGCGCATACTGAAGTGCAACCCGCTCCGGCAAGATGACGCCGTCGGATATGAAAATGTCCCGAAACGCGAAAAACGACCGTGACATCAGTTCGCGCGCCATCAGGTGCCGACCGCGGAGACTGCAAAACATGGCATATTCGCTGGAACACTGCAAGAGTTGTGGATGATCCGGAGGCAGTAAGCTGCCCAGTTGGTCAAGCGCAAGACGGAACAACGAATCCGCGGATTCGGAATCACCCTGAGCGGCCTTTAGTATCGCGCGTTTCTCGTCACAAGCGGCTGCCTCGCGCAGGGGATTGTTCCGATAAGTCAAAGCGGACTGAGCAAGACTCAGCAACGAGTCTGCCTGCTCGGCACGTCCCTGCTCAAAGTACACCATGGCCAGATCAATCAAGATTTCTACACGGTCAGGGTGATTGGGGCCCAGCGAGGTTTCAATGATGTGTACAGCGCGCCGGTAGCTGTGCTCTGCTTCGGCATACCGTCCTCGACGCGCATAAAGAGCGGCAAGACTGGCGAGCGTTTTGCCGATTTCGGGGCTATTCGGATAGGCAGGAAGATAGGCCTTCTGTTGCACTTCTAATGCGGTTAGAAAGTGGTCTTCGGCATCCTCAAGGCGGCCCTGTTCGAAGCAGGTTGTGCCAAGATCCCGGAGACTCGCCGCTACGGTCGGGTGCTGATCACCCAGCTCCGTACGCTGAATTCTGATGGCATCTCGGAATAACGGCTCAGCCGCAGTGAACCGCCCCAGATCGACATAGAGAGAGGCAAGGTTGGCTTCAACAACCGCGACCGTGTGATGGTTGGGCCCGAATGCAATGGTGTACGACTGCAGAGCGCGCTCGTAGTGCGCGGCGGCATCCTCAAAACGACCAAGCGTGTATTGAGCCGATCCGAGATTTGAGTAAGCCTGAGCAAGTTCAGGGTTGCCCTTGCCGAATACTGCTTCTGATATTGATACTGAACGAGACCAATAGTCACCGGCCTCTGTGAACTGCTGGGCCTGCCATGCTAATGAACCGAGAAGCGATAGAGCGCGTGCTGCCGAGGAATCCTGCGGTCCGATATGGGTCACCGCAGATTCAAATGCCTCCTCTGCTTTTGCTCGCGCATGGTCCAACATTCCAACCCGCATCAGCGAGTCCGCGTCCTCTAACAGGGCCTGGCAACGTAGTGCATAGGATGATGGAGCGGCGATCGAGCTTGATGGTACAACGCATGCAACTGAAGTTACAAACGCAAAAAAATAAATCAGTTCCCGCATAATGCAAATTCTATAAGTCACGGCTGCGGAGATTTTACCAGTTTCAGTTCAAACCCGGATAGCGAAGAGCCAGCGCTGATAAGATAACAAATTCCGCCATGAATGGCGAGAGTTGGTGGGCTGCAAGGTGAAATCCCTTTTGGGGCGGGTATTGCCACTCTGCGGGAAATTTGGTAAATAGTATTTGCGCAACCGGGGTGCAATAATGACTCACCGATTCATCCAGATTTCAATTACTGCTTTGGCCATCCATGCGGCTGCCGGGAATTGGCATGCGCTCGCTTGTCAGTATTGTCCCGTCCGAATAGAGACTCGTCCGCACGCAAAACTGAACTGGATTCCGGAGCAGGTGGAAGCCTGTCAGGTACTCTCGGTGCCGGAG
>CAZGVT010000219.1:0-5464 GCA_964529255.1 uncultured Alphaproteobacteria bacterium
GGATCCTATCTGAAATCAGTCTCAATCGAAACCGAAAATACGGACTGTGAAAAGGCGGCCGACGAGTTGACTGCGGTGACGGGCGATCCGCAGTTGAAGAAGCTGATGCAGGCGGCGAACAAGGGCACGACGCTAACCGTAGATTCGCTGGACCGGTATCTTGTTTCATCACTGGAAACGCGCTACGGCGCTTTGCGTGCACTTGTGGGAGGTGCGGAGCCGCAATGGCCGGTGTACAGAGAGAAGGTGAACGCAGTGGCGGAGGGTTTGAAAGCGTTAGGTGGTGGAAAGTTGCCCGAGAAACAGGCATTCGACAAAGCCGTGAGGTCCAACGAGCAGTTTGTTGAGCAGCTGGTTGTGAACTTTGATTCGGATGTAAGTACGGTGGTCGGTGCATTGCTCAAGGAACCGGTCAGAAGAGTCAAAGGATTCAAGGCCGGTTGCAAGTCTTCTGAAAACGGCGGAGGGGGCGGTGGTAGCGGCGCGGTCGTGATTTGCCCTGTGCTTGCCGACAAGTACCCGTTTAGTTCGGGCGGCGAGGAATCGCAGTTGAGCGATGTGGCGGACTGCTACAAGCGCAACGGAGGACTGTTTTGGAACTTTTACCAGAGTGAGTGGGCTGAGCGAATAAACGAGAATGGCACTCCCAAGAACATTCCCGGAGTTGAGCCTCCGCTATCCCACGCTTCGGACTGCGCCAAGGTCCGACGCGCATATAGTATCACTCGCGCACTGGGTCTGGGCAGCGGAGAAAAGGTGAAGGTTGAGTACGATGTGAAGTGGGCTACCATGTCAGGGGAAGCGGCAAGGCTTGTTGAAAACGCCACCTTCACCGTCAGCGGCCAGAAGCGTGAATGGAAACAGACGCAGGCTCAGACATTTGCGTCTGAATGGGCGGGTGGCGACGCTTCTATAAAACTCTTTGGCCCCGGTAACAAGGAGATCTGGAACAAGTCCTTTTCGGGACCGTGGGCATTCTTCCGTTTGCTCGAGTCCGCCGACGAGAGAATCACGGATTCTCAAACGGGACGCACATATAAATGGAACTTGGAAGTTGATGGCAAGAAGGGGACGTTGTCTTGCGCCATTGAGGCAAAGAGCGAGCGCCATCCGTTTGAAGATGACCTTTTCCGCGGTTTCAAGCCCTAACCTCCGCCATGTCGTTTACCATCGGTTGTCTGGGGAAGATTCCGGCTTACCCCGAGTTCATTCGGGTGGAAGCAAGTACGACCGAGGTGGAGACCTGGGATGAATGGGTGCAGGAAGGGCTGTTGATTGGCAAGCGCAAACGCGGTTCAGCTTACGATGCCGTTTATCTTTCCGGTTCGTCCATCGCGTTCATTTGGAACAGTGCGGGATTTGATCATGCCTTGATCGGTTATAGCCGGCCAAGTCGAGACAAAGCAGGCAGGCTCTATCCGTTCACCGTCTTCGCGTTTGTTCCGAAGTCCGATCCGATCGAGAAGCTCGCATGTATCGCGGCGCACTTCGCGCAAGCTGCGGAGGCGATGCCGATCGGTGACTGGCCGGATCCTAACGCAGCCACCGCATGGGTGAAGCAGTTTGGAGAGGAATATGCCGCGCCCGGCATGCCGCTGCTTCGCATTAACAGGGAAGCGAGCGATCTCCCAATCGTACATCCGCCCGCGGTGGGACTTTCTGTCGTGCACAATTTGAAAGCTGTAGCCCAATCGATAGCTGAATCACCGGCCACAAACTTGGATTACGGGCTCGGATTTCAGTTTGGAGATCGCCCGGCGGAGGACGCTGCACTTGCCCTCGCGGCGTTGCTCTCGCGGCGAATTCTGCCCTCATTGGGACACCCCATCGCCATGCTGTGGTCGGTTGGCGCCCGTTCGCAAGGGGTACTGTTTTACGGCAAGCCCGCTCCTGCCGTGTATTCGGGTCTGACAACCGGAGATGACGTGAGCGATCATGTTTTCTGGCTCAATGGCGACGGTCCGCCGGATATGGAAATGTTGCGGTCGGAGTTGCCTAAGAACCTTGTCGAGACGATGGAGCGGCCACATACCATGACCGCCGACATACTCGCCGCTCTGTAAGTTTGCAGCGCGGACCAACCCTAAAGAATTCGTAACCCGGGAACCGATTCATTTCTGAACTACTTGACAAGCTTCGTCAGCCACTTCCGGGCGACAATCCGGCGGGAAGGGACGCGCGCTATGATGACGACTATGCCACGCTAAAGGCCGAAATTGAAAAGCTGACGGCGGGTTCGGTTGATCAGGCGGGAGTCGATGCACACGAGATTGTCAGGCTCGCCAGCGGCGTTCTTTCCGGCAAGTCAAAAGATTTGGCGGTGGCCGGATTTCTCACCTGGGGGCTCTTCCGTACCTCCGGTTTTCCCGGACTCAAGGAAGGTCTTGAGGTCCTGGAAGTTCTGATGCGGGACTACTGGGAACCTATGTTCCCGCCGGTGAGCAGGCTACCCGCGCGAAAGAACTCCATTGAGTGGGTGAATCTCAGGCTAAGCGAACAGGTTGAAGCGGGCGGCTCGCTGATGGCCGACTGGTATCTGTTGACCGATCTCGACGGGCTGCTCAAGAACCTGGCACTGCTGATTCAGGAGAAGTTCGGCAACGAATCGCCCAGCATTGCCGGGCTTGCAAGATCGGTCCAGACACGCCTCAAAGCAACGAAACCGCCGCCCGATCCGTCTGTGGCAGCGGCCGCGAGCGCAGCGGCGGCGGTCGAAGGCATAAAGTCGGAATCGCAAGCTGAAGAGCTTGCCGGCAAAATATCTGATTTTTACATTGAGCAATCGGGTGTTTCGCTGATCGGGCACCGACTGCCGAGGCTTATGCGGTGGGGCGGACTGGAAAATGAGCCTCCAAACGAGCGCGGGAAAACCATGCTGCCGCCGCCGCGTCCCAATCTGCGGATTGAACTGGCGACGCTTGTTGCAGCGTCAAGTTGGAAGGAACTATTAGGGCGGACCCGGGAGGTCTTTCTCGAGGATGCGTGTCATTTCTGGTTTGACGTCCAGCGATTCGCGGACTTGGCGCTGGTTGGCTTGGGGGGTGAGGTAGACGTCCTTCGGATGGCTTTGTTGCGGGAATTCGCGGGACTGCTTGAACGACTTCCGACGCTCCCCGACCTGACCTACAATGACGGAACCGCGTTCGCGGATGAAGAGACCCGCAAGTGGATTGATAGCACGGTCAAGCCGTCGCTGGCTTCCGGTTCGGCACCCTCCGGGTCGGGTTCCATGGGGATCGATGAAGAGCTTGAGGAACATTTCTCTGCCGCGAGAAAGTTGTCGCGAGGCGGTAAACTCACAGATGGCCTGCGCCTTTTACAGCAGGGACTCGAGGCGGACGGTAAAGCCCGAACGCGTTTTCTGCGTCGGCTGGAAATCGCCAAGATACTGCTCCAGAATGATCAACCGCTGCTGGCCGTGACGATGCTCGATGAGCTGGCCTCTGAGGTGGACCGCTATCGCCTCGGCGAATGGGAGAAAGATTTGGCGGTACAAGTTTGGTCACAGCAGCTTGCCGGACTTCGACGGGCATCGGCCTTGCGTTCGAACTTCCCCGGCGAGGACTGGGCATCCCGGATAGAATCCGTAATGAACAAGATCAGTTTGGTCGACATAGAATCGGCGCTGGCTTCGGCCTAAGTGCGCCTAAACGAGCAAAAGGAGATACCTCCATGGCTGGTGAGAGCTTTCAAAACGAGATTCCGCCCGCAAGAGTAAACATCCGGTTCACAAAAGACGTTGGCGGAGCAAAAGAAAAGATCGAGCTGCCGTTCAAGACGCTGGTGCTCGGCGACTTTACCGGACAACCTTCGGCCTCCGGTGATGCGCTGCAGACTCGCAAGAAAATTAATGTCAACAAGGACAATTTCGAGTCTGTCATGCGCGAGATGAAGCTCGGCGTAAAACTTACCTGCCCCAACAAGCTTTCCGGCAAGGAAGGCGATGAGATGGCGGTAAGTCTGAAGTTTGACTCGATGAAGTCTTTCCATCCAGAGGAAGTGGCCAAGCAGGTCCCGGAACTTAATGCGCTGCTCGCGGCCCGCATGCTCTTGAAGGACCTTCGTGCGCGCCTGATATCCGGCCGTGAGTTGAGAGCTGAATTGGAGAAAATCATCAAGGATCCTGCGCTGCTTCAGAAGACTCTCGATGAACTCCAGGTCATCGCTCCGTTGCCCGACTCCCTGGCCGAGCCCAAGAGTGAAGGCGGCGCGGCACAGGGCTGAGATTTTTGTCATGATCTATTGTTAATAAACCTGATGAGGATTCCTCATGCCTCCCGAAGCTGAAGGCGCGGCACAGCCCGCGAAAACCACAGAAACAAAGACAGGATCTTCGCTGGAGAAACTCTTCAGCATGGTCGACATCTCCATGCCCGCCAAGCCTGTGGACATGGCGCGCGTGACGGTCGATGAAGGAGGTCCGGTCGATCTTAGCGCCACGATGGCCGGTGCGCTGCAAGTGTTCCTGCACGAAATCGCCAAGCAGGGAACTCCGGTCGAGAAAGTGGACAAAGTGATTGTAGACCACTACATCGCCGAGTTCGACCGCCGACTGAGTATGCAGCTGGACGAGATCATGCACAATGCCGAGTTCCAGCGCATGGAGTCGACCTGGCGCGGATTGAAGTTCCTCGTCGATCGCACAGACTTTCGACGGAACTGCAAAATTGAATTGCTGAACGTCTCCAAGTCGGAGTTATTGGAGAACTTCGAGGACTCTCCGGAGACCGTTCAGTCCGGCCTCTACCAACAGGTCTACACTCAGGAGTATGACCAGCCGGGCGGCGAACCAATCGGCTGCATGGTTTCCAACTACGAGTTTGACCGTGGCCCGCAGGATATCGCCCTGCTCCAGAACATCGCCAAAGTGTCCGCCGCGACACATTGCCCGTTTATCGGTTCGGTGGGTAACAAGTTTTTCGGTCTCGAATCGATTCACAAGTTGCCGACGTTGCCGGATCTCGCCGCGCACTTTGAGACCGCTGAGTACACGAAATGGCGGTCGTTCCGGCAAAGCGAGGACTCTCGCTACGTGGGTCTGGTGTCTCCGCGTTTCCTGCTGCGCCTGCCGTATGGACCGGATCAAGTGCCGACCAAGAATTTCAATTATGAAGAAAAGGTGTCGGGCGAGACTCACGATCGCTATTTGTGGGGCAACGCCTCGTTTGCATTCGCCGCAAATTTGACCCGCAGCTTTGTGAATAGTGGCTGGTGCGTGAACATTCGCGGTCCACAGGCGGGAGGTCTCGTGGAGAACCTGCCGATCCACCTTTACGATGCCGGCGGCAACAAGATGGTAAAGATTCCGACTGAAATCCTGATTCCGGACACGCGCGAGTTTGAATTTGCGAAACTGGGCTTCATACCGCTCAGCTTTTACAAGAATCGCGACTATGCGTGCTTCTTCTCTGCCCAGTCGGCGCAGGAACCGAAACTTTACGATGATTCGCGAGCAACGGCGAAC
>CAZGVT010000220.1:0-3984 GCA_964529255.1 uncultured Alphaproteobacteria bacterium
GAATTAAAGGCGGACCATCACTCCAAGTAAGTCGCTCCACTAATTGTGAGATAAGCTGGAGCCTTCGTACGATCGCGCCGTCGTAAAACGAAGATTGCAAAACCCCGTCGAAATGACGGGGTTTTTTCTGCGCGACTCGTTGGCTACGAGACCATCGCCAACCACTAAACTCCGTTGGCTATTTCGCCTTGTTCGAAGGGAGGTAGCCCTCTTTTCCACCGAGCAACTTCACCTTATACCAGCCTTCCTTGGTCTCAAGTACGAGTAGCTCGATACCGCCCGGCACTTTCGTGACCACTGGGCTTGCATTGTCCGCCTGCTCGAACACATCGTGCCGTTCTCCACTCCCACCTTTCGTCGTGATCTTGTCCGCCGTGGCCGCCGCAACCGCGGCTTCACTCGTGTTCCACTGGTGCTCGGGAGTCTGAACTCCCATAGCATTCAATGTCGACGAGTAGGCAACAGATTTTTCCGATCGAGCGACCGCCTTCTGGTAGTCCTTCTCCGACGATTTTAACGAGAGCGCGTTCTGGTACATTTCATGTGCCTGCGGAAAATTCCCCGTGACCTCGTTGAGAATCCCAAGATTATACAGGGCCTCAGGATTGTAGTTATCCTGCTGGTAGATTGCATAGTACAGAGTGTACGCCTCGTCGATCTCTCCGCGCTCGGCCAGCTTGGACGCCTCATCCGCCTTGTCCGCATATTCCTTTGCCTTGATCTTTGCGAGTTCAAGTTCCACCAGCGCAAAGTACGGCATGAAGTAGTTCTCGAGTTCGTAGGAGGCGCTGACAATGCACGACGCCAGCAAATTCTCCTTCGTCGGGACCTTTCCGACATCCTCTGCGCACTCCTTTTTCTTGTCGGTCCTCGTCACTTCCTTGTTGCCGAGAATCTGTGCCGTTTCCACACTGAAAATGCGCATGCGCACCGTGGCCGTCACCTGCCGCTCCAGGCAGTCCACCCAGATGTTGTAGCTTCCGCCCTGTTTTTCGTCGCGATAAATCGTACGTTCCTCGCGTGTGCGATTTTCTTTCGGATCATGCGAGACGCTGCCGGTTACAATCGCATCCACTCCGAGCACGCGCCCAAGTTCAGCGGCTTGCGTGTCGTTGATGACACCTGTTTGACTGAGCTGTTGCTCGCTCATCACCTTCTCGAGCTGAGAGCGCTCCACAACCTCGTACACTTTGGTCGTGGCCCAGGCTTGATGAGTCACGCCCTCTCTCGCCGACGTAAACAACCCTCCCTCAACCGTGCGAATCCCGCGCCTGTCCTCAAGCAGCGCGGAGACCAGCCGGTCTGCCGCTTCGCGACCACCGATTCCCTCAAAGTCCATCACTGCGATCCGCTTCACTTTCGGCAAGACCTGTTCCGGTGGCTGAAGCACAAAACTCTTGACTTGACGATAACCAAATACACAATCCGCGGCAGCCAGCACCAAGACAGTGACCAGTGTGATACCAATGAACCTCATGTGCGCCTCCATTTGCTTCAGGTTAATTGCTTTGCTACGGCTTTTAATCCGTATTGTAAGTGTGTGTTGCTGTCTTAATCCGAAAGGCCCGGCATGCTACTCGCAGACTCGAACTGCTCTGTCATTTGGCCAGCATGACGATCTTGTTGCCGGTCACACTCGCGATGGCAAGCGCGTCGTTCTGTTCTCTGGCAATAATTTTTGCAAGATCGCCCGCCTGACCCGCGTAATCCAGCTCATATTCGGCCACCAGACCTTCGAAGGAAATCAGGGTGACCTCACCGACACCATCTATCTTCGCGCTCATCCAGCTCTCGAATTCCGCCGCACCCCCGTAGTCCAGCCCCGAGACCTGAATCGTGATTGGATTGCCGCCTTTGGATTCGGTCCGCCAACGCTGGATGATGTGCGCCATGATCTTGTCGGCTCCCTTTTGCGATATATCTTCAAACGCCACTCGAATCGCGGTCTCGTAAGAGGTCTGAGCCTTCGTCGTGTTGACCTGAGCGATGCCGAGCAGCTCGCCGGTATCTACGCGGACAACGCGAACATTCAAGTCCGTCCGTACGGATTTCAAGCCGTACGATCCGGACACGCTGACCGCCGTGGCCTTGCCTGTGATGATACAATCGGCCTTGAACATTCGCCCCAGATCCTGAGCGGCGCCGGCATCTCCGTTGGCCGCCATTCTCGCCTGATCATTCGTGCGTATGCGATTCACCTGCTGTTGATCAACCACCTTGAACTCCCGCTCAAAGAAGGCGGAAGCGAGTAGCGTTTCCACATTGCCCGTCGCCGCGACATATAAATAGGGATCGATCTCCTCGCTGACAAGGATCAGCATGCGTGGCCTGCCGGAGAGACCCAGGACTTCCCCGGAAGATTTCCGGTCTCCGACCAACAGCCCCAAGAGGTAATCTCTCTCGACATTCAGGTCCAGATGGTATTGACCGGCCTGCACCCCCTCTTTGACGATCTCGAACTCTTCCAACCGCTCGGCCAGTCTTGCCGAAATCACCCGAGCCAGCGAATCCGTCGGTCCAGCTCCGGCCGGTGCGGACAGAATCTCGCTTAGAAGTGAACCAATCGCTGCCTGTTTGGCCGCAGCCAGAGCCGTTGCACGGTCGTTGCCCGTTCCTGACCCAGGCAACAGCTGGTTGTCAGCCGATCGGACGAATTCAGCGCAATAGAGCAGAGTTACGCAGAATGAGACTATCTTGAACATTGTCATGGTTGGGGGATGCACTTGTAACTGTCTGACACACTCTCCGTTGGATGGTTTAAGATACCGAGACCTTGGGTGATTATCAAGTAGAACCGCAGAAAGCGAGCGCTCGACCCATTCAGTGGCGCAGATTCACGAAAACCGGGACTATGCCCGATCACCTTCACGCGCTGGTGCTGGACGAAGTTGAACTACATGCATTGGAATCCGGTCAAGAAGGGGTTATGCGAACGGCCGGAGGAGTATCCGTGGTCGAGTGCTGCGGATTACATTATTGACGAGCAGAAAGGAGTGGTGCGGATCAGGCGGGAGTTGGCGGGCACGGTGATGCGTTAGGCAACGAAGATTCCGGGCAGGTTACGCGCGGTCAATTAGGACAACATCGCAGAGCATGGAGCACTAACCTGCCGCGGCGGGAATTGTTGTCTCCAATTGCTTCATTGGTTTGTTAGACGGATACGGCGCCCGACGACCACCTCGTCTTACTTAGTGACAATAAGCCGTTGGGATATGGTAAAGGACGACGCTAATGCACGCAGGAAATAGGTACCGGACGAAAGTGACCCCGCGTCCAACGCGAACTCATGTGAACCGGTGTGCAGCCGACCTTGGTAGACGGTTCTTCCGCGGCGGCATGTGTCTTCACATGCCCCGCGTTTGTCTACGGCAAGAGCGGCGCAACCAATTCCCGCGCCAATTCCACGACTCCCCTTTGCGTTTCAAAAAAATAATCCGCGGCGCTCGACCACGGATATTGCTGCGGTCTCTCGCACAATTTCTTCTTCACCGGATTTGCGTGCATGTAGTTGAGTTTCGTCCAAACTGCCCGCGTACCGGGAACGGGCACATCATCGTAGCGACGCTTCCACAACGTGTCCGCGGCATAGCGCTCGGGTCTGAAGATCACGGATGTTTTTCGTTTGAACCGCCGCATCAGTTCCGCGATCTGCAGATCATCGGAAGTCTGCACCAGCAGCGCATGAAAGTGATCCGGCATGAGCACGTAGCCGAGACAAATGACTCCGAGGTCGGAGCGGCACGTTTCAAACACTTCCATCATTCCCCGGCAGCGCGCGTCGTCCGTGAACCACGTGCCGCGCTCGTTCGTAACCGTCGTCACGAAGTGCGTCGAATTGATCAGGGAGAGTCTTTCGTGGCGGCGAATCATAGTATCTTCATCGCGGCGGCATGTGTATTAACAATCCCCAAGCATGGGAAATTAATGTTACCCCCAGCGGGGCACGGGAAAACACAAGCCCCCCCCGGAAAGCAAACATCAAAA
>CAZGVT010000220.1:3994-5456 GCA_964529255.1 uncultured Alphaproteobacteria bacterium
GTCTTCACATGCCCCATGCTTGGTAATTGTTGGTAACCCCCTGCGGGGCCCGTCAACGCACATGCCGCCGCGGGAAAGCATCCTGCTAATAATATCTGACACATGAAGTTTGCCGCATCTCCGGAATCATGAAAATGGAGCGGATCCGTTGATTCGGGTACAACGCCCCACTCCGGATTAGCGTTGTCAATGTCGCAATGATTTTCTGCATACCTGACTGCCTCAACAAAGTCAAACGGTTCGCGGGGTTGAGCGGCGCTTAGCTCAAATTGAAGTATCGTACACAGTGTAACCAGCAGGAAAAGAGAGCACGACCACATACCTACCTTCCTTTCAAGATGTTTGTAATGCAACCTAACCACTTCAGTGCTGCGGTTCTTTTTCTGTCAACGAATTAGTGTCGCCCGTATCACAACTGAAGCGCTGTTTGATCTCAAGTGAAGGATATAACTGCCCGAAGCAAGAGAAGAAGCATTCCACGGTAGACCATATGCCCCTGCGGGAAACGCGCCCTGTGCTATCGTTTGCACTTGTCTGCCCAACAAATCGAAGACCGTAATCTGAACGAGTGCCCGTGATGTCAATGTGAAAGTCACCATAGAAGCAGCATTGAACGGATTTGGATAAATCGAAAATTCTATCTCCTCGGGAAGCACAATCTCCCTGCTACCAGTACCTGCACCGAGGGTATCATTACGCCACCAACCAATATCTATGAGAAAATCAATATTATTTGCAATGATGTCTATATCGCCATCCTGATCAAGATCAATACATGAGGTACGATTAGGTTGATTAACTTGCTGAATTATGTGATGTTCAAATTCAAACGATCCGAGATTTTCAGTCCAGATAAAATCATGGTTCCAATGATTGCTAAAGACAATATCCGAATCTCCATCCAAATCCAAGTCTCCAACAGATAGACCAGCCGTAAAGCCATTTAATGGGTAAATTGTGTGACGAACGAACGCACTCCCTCCGGCATTTTCCCACGCTGTCAATCCACCGCTCCCGGGTGAAGTATTTGTTGCTATCACATCAAGGTCACCGTCGTTGTCCAAGTCCGCAGCAATAACATCGACCGGATTGGCTACTGAATCACCTATTATGCTTTCCTGAAAGGAACCAGTTCCGTCATTCTCAAACAGGCTCACCCGCCCGTTGGCTGTCCAGCTCGTACTCAATACGTCCATGTCTCCGTCACTATCAAAATCCACAACATGAGCATCAGCAGGAGATTCGAATGAATTGGTTACTGTTCTCCGTGTGAATTGACCATCACCATTGTTCTCCCACCAAGCAATTTCATTCAGCCCTCGGGCACTGGCGACCACATCTAAGTCATCATCTCTATCCATGTCCGCTAGTCGTGCGGAATTCGCAAGATCAACGTTTTGTTCGATGACTGGACTGCACCCCGAGGGCTGGAGAGAGTCTCCAATAAGTGTTAAGTTTAGGG
>CAZGVT010000221.1:0-5397 GCA_964529255.1 uncultured Alphaproteobacteria bacterium
ATGACACCCTCTTCATAAACATCCTTCCGCAGGTGATCGCGCAATGCGGGAGTCGGCAGATCGAACGAACACATCAGGCCGCGACCGCGACTGTTGGACACCAGATGCGGATACTCCGCTTCCAAGCGCTGCAGGCCGGAGAGCAGCATCTCGCCCATCTTTGCCGCATTCGCCACCAACTTCTCCTCGTCGATGATCTCGAGATTGAGTTTGAAGCGGTACATATCGATGAGATTGCCGCCCCATGTGGAGTTGAGACGACTCGCCACCGAGAACACATTGTCCTCCACCTCTTCAATCCGCTTTCCGGCAAGGAACCCGCAGACTTGCGTCTTCTTGCCGAAAGCGATCATGTCGGGTTCGACATTGTAGTTCTGGTGCGACCACCATTTTCCGGTCAATCCGATCCCGGCCTGCACTTCGTCGAAGATGAGCATCGCGTCGTTCTCATTGGCGAGCTGCCGCAGCTTCTGAAGGAACTCCGGCCGGAAGTGATTGTCGCCGCCTTCGCCTTGGATCGGCTCGATGATGATGGCGCAGATTTCATCGCGGTGCTCAAGAAAAGCCTGTTGAATCTGCGCAACGGCGAGCTTCTCCAGACGTTCCGCCTCCTCGAGATGACCTTCATTCAGCGGGAACTTTACTTTCGGATTGACAATTCTCGGCCAGTCGAATTTTGCGAAGTACTTGTACTTGTTCGGGTCGGCCGTGTTGGTCAAGGACATCGTATAGCCGCTGCGACCGTGAAAGGCCTCTTCAAAGTGAATGACCTTCGTACCGATCTCCCGGCGATGACCTTTCATCAGATTCTTGCGCACCTTCCAATCCATTGCCGCCTTAAGCGCATTCTCCACGCCCAGTGCGCCGCCCGCAACATAGAACGAATGCTTCATGTACGGTGGAACGGCGATGCGGAAGAAGGTGTCTACGAATTCGGCCATCTCCACGGTATAGAGATCGGAATTCGTGATATTGTTTACTGCCAGTCTGCCGAGCTTCTCGATCACCGGGGGTGTGGTCATCTTGGGATGATTGAACCCGATCGAAGCGGTAGCGAAGAAGCTGAAGAAATCGAGATAGCGCCGGCCGGTTTTCAGATCGTAGAAGTACGAGCCTTTGGACTTCTCCAGATCGAAAACCAAATCAAACCCATCGGCGAGCATGTACTTGCCGAGGGTCTCGTGCACGTTTTGGGGAGTAATCCGAGTCATGTTCATAACCTCCTCTTGTTGAGACGCGAGACCAGATGGAAACACTCTATTCATGGTTTGGACAGAGCAGTTCCACCGGCGGGTCCACCGAACCCGTCTTGCGCCGTGCAAGCAAGTAGAAGTGATGATTCAGGATCATGAGAAGATAAGTTCAGTCTGCCAAGTTGTCTTTCAGAATCGGTAACACGTGTTCCGGTTGTTGGAGAGTCGGATAGGCTCCCGTTTCCAAGAAATACTCCTGCCAGCCATGTGCCGATCTGAACGGCGAGTTTACGGCATCACCTTGCGTGCCGATGACGAACTTTAGTCCGTCAAACTTCGCGAGAGCGGCGTGTGCCTGATCGCCGAATCGTTCAAACTGGCCGAGGGTTCGCTCCGCCTCGTTCACGCGGCGGGGATTGCCGTTTTGAAGCAATAGTTCCGTGAATGTTCTTCGCGCATCGTCATCGGTCAGCATCTCCCGTCGCAAAAATTCCCTGACCCGTTGCTCATTCCAGCGCGGAGATAGAAGATCAATTGCGAATTTCGTGCCGCGAGTACGCGGGCTTGCTTGCAGTCCGACTATGCCCAGTCTGCGCACGGCTTTGGAGAAGCGTTGGGCAACCAAACCCGCCAACAATGCCGAGTTGCCATGCGCGACCAGATCGAATCGTTCCACCTGCTGTGCCCGAAGCAGCCCTTCAAACCACGTGATAAACAGATCGGGATTCAGCTGCGGATCCGAGTCTGCGAACTTCGAGCGGGACTTTCCCCAACCCGGCAAATCAGGTGCGATCGATCGAATCGAACGCGGCAGCGTCGGGAGAACCGGCTGCCAGATGAACGAGGCTCCGGGCAAACCGTGGAGGAAGATCGCCGGAAATCCATCGGTTCGGCCCTCGGTCAGGGCAAATGTGCGCAGTCCGCCGGCAGAGAATTCTTGAA
The DNA here is from genome assembly GCA_964529255.1 of uncultured Alphaproteobacteria bacterium. Taxonomy (GTDB): domain Bacteria; phylum Electryoneota; class RPQS01; order RPQS01; family RPQS01; genus CAZVXJ01. Next base: position 2,136 of record CAZGVT010000221.1, read on the forward strand.
ACTCCGTTTCGCCGGATTGTGACCGCGCGTCTTCGGTCATTGATAGCTGTAGATCATCACCGGTTCGATGCCCAGCAGCCGCAAATAAACCGTAAGTTGTCCGCGGTGGTGCCAGTGCTCGTCGTAACAGAATGTCAGGAATTGCCAGCCGCAGAATTCGCTGCCGTACGCCGTGATATCCGTCTGCAATTGCGCATCCGTGATCCTGGCGAAGCCGTCGTAAAAGTGCTTCACGGATTCATCCATGAATTTCAGGAGTTCCGCTTTGTCGGTGATCTTCGGATCTCCCTGACACGTGCGGTCCGATCCGGCCAGAACCGAATCGACGGCTTCACGCATGAACTGGTAGTTGTGCACAACAATCTCAGCCGCACTGCGCACGTCGCCGGTGGGCTTCACGGCAAGTTTTTCGGCTGGAAATTGTTCTACTAATCTGCGAGTCACGCCGAGTACCATGCGAAAGTACCCGAACTGGCCTTCAAGCAGTTGCTTATTCATCATAGTGCGTATGTAGATGATCGGTTGGGTGTGTCCGTTGACTGTAGTTTGTCGTTTGCCTCATGCTTCGCGGCTCATCACAAACAGCATTACCGCCCACAGCGCGAGTACAATGCCGGCAATTCCGATCGCGAAAATCCGGAGGGTTGCCGGGTCGCGCCGGTGGTGTCTTCTCATGGCGGCAAACTGGTTCAGCGCGCGAAACGCCGCAATCGCCGGCAGCACGGTGAGCAGCAATAGCATCAGAATCTTCCAGATTGTCACTCGCGCACCCAGCACAACCATCGTCGAGTAGGCCGGATTGCCGATGCCGATTACGCCGAGAAAAAATAAGAGCCACAGCAGGACCGGCAGCAGCATCAAGAGATAGATCGACTGCGCGGGCGGCTTTGCTATGTCATCGACCTTCGGACGGTGCTTGCTCAAGCGGGCTCCTCAGGCAAACAAAGTTTCGAATGGATTCTCCACAGTCAATTCCCGAATCGGAAGATAGGCGGCCGACTCCCCCGTCACGATCGTGCGAACGCCGTGGGACAGCAGGGTCGCCGCGACGTGGGCACGCGGGAATTGGGCCTTCAAAGACGGATACTTTTCCATCAGCCGCAAGGCACGCTTCACGATGCCGGGGTCGCTGTACAAGACTTGCGGTTGCGGGTACCTTGTCAGCCGGTCGATGATCTTTTCGATCTCGTCGACACTCAGCGGCTGTGCAACCTGCGAGGGGTCGGTCAAGACAACGGCGAGTTCGCACAATGTCTCATCGCAGATACATGCAGCCCAGTGACCTTTTACCGCCTGCTCGATGATTTCCACTGCGCGCGCATGATGAGCCGAACTCTTGTCGAGCGCGTGCAGCAGCATTGAAGTGTCGAGACCCTTAACCTGCATCACGTTTCGCCTCGTCCTGTGTCAGGCGGCAGGGGCGTATCCTAATTTCTTTCACCCGAGTTCAGCAGTCCGACAGGCCGGGAGAGTTTCAGGAACTCCTTCAGCCCGTTGCGCGTCCTGGTTGTCGTTCCGTTTTCGCTTTCGCTGCCCCAGCGCGCGCGCTGCTGCCGTTTGTAGAGATGGATTTCGACCGTTTGCTTCGGAAAGCGCCAGAGCTTGCCGACTTTCAGCGCGATCAGCACGCCGTCCCGCGCCATGCGTTGCGCCGTGGACGTGCTGATCTTCAGTTCTTTCGCAACTTCAATAGTGGTCAAATAATCAGACATGAACGATTCTCTCGCCGAGCAGGGTTAAGCGCTCTGCCGTCAGCACTTTGCACACTCAGACCGTGCGCAACCCTGCCGGAATCTGCTCTTGATTTTCCCGATCATTGCGTCCACGAATAGACCGTTAACCCCAGCGCTTTCTTGATCACACCGATCTGACCGTTGTGGTAAGCGTCGTGCTGGATTGCGCCCCAGATTCGCTTTGAATGCGTGAGTCCGCCGCCAACGGGAATCTGCTCTTCGAGTTTCGCATCGTCCACTTTCTCGACCGCTTTCACCAGCAGATTATGCTCATCGACCATCGCCTGCTTGGCTTTTTCCCAGGCGGCCTCGCTCGTGTCGGTGATCTGCGGCCAATCCTCTTCGGGAGTGGGCTGGCGCGGATCGCCTTCCAATCGCAATCTGGGCACGCGTTTCCAAACCGCGACGTGCAGCACGATTTCCCAGATCGAGTGCACATTGGGAACCGGCTTGGCCAGCGCTTCTTTCGCCGTCACGCCTTTGAGCATTTCCAGCAATGCGTGACTGGCCCACGATTCCGCCTCGAAGGAGTAACGGAGATTTTCCAGAATTCGGTCGCGTTCGGTCATTTTTCTCGCGATTACTTATGAGATTTTGCCTTGTGCGGTTTCGGATGTTTGGGCTCGTGAACCAGCGCGATGAACTTGCTCCAGGTAATGGTTTTCACCGGGTGCTTGCCGTGGCCGTCAAACCAGCGCAGGCCGCCGCGGCCCACTTTGAGCTGGCCGATGAGATGCGTGCCTTTGTAAACGTGAAAATCCGCGGGAGTGGTCCCGAGATCGTGTTCCGGGATGTCGAAAGTTACTTTGTGCGGCATGTGCCTCCTGACACGTGTTTGCTATTTGCTTGTCGGGTCGAACGGGCGGGCACGGAGACCCACCCCTACCTTGCACTCGACTGGTCGTCAATATCGCTCGCCGCGCGGGGTGCCCTCACCCCGCCGGAATCAGGAAAAGTCGGTGACGGTCACAAGTCCTCGCCCCAGCCCGATGTGCTCCCGAGCGCTCGACCATTGATAATCCGTCGGGTTACTGACAATACCTCTTCGCACCGGATTCCCAAGCATGTATTCGAGCTTCGTTCGAGCCGCATTTGGGCCAGGCACCGGCACATCGTCATAGTGCTCACGCCACAATGTCCCGTCGGAAAATTCGGGGATGTCGATCTTCCGCGTAACGAGCCTCTTGAAATTCTCCATCAACTTCGGCACACGCATTCCGTCGCCGGCTTGGGCAAGCAGTGCGTGCAGGTGATCGGGCATCAGCACATAGCCGTAACAGTCAACTTCGAACTTTGCGCGGTAATACTCGAAGACTTCCAGCACGCATCGGCAACGATCGATGGTGACAAACCAGTTTCCGCGTTTTCCTGTCACCGTCGTTACAAAGTGAATGCTGCCTGCAAAGTCGAGCTTAGCGTGCCTGCGGAGCATGTTCCGATTCCGGCGGGGTGAGGGCACCCCGCTCGGCGACGTAAAGTGAATGCTGCCTGCAAAGTCGAGCTTAGCGTGCCTGCGGAGCATGTTCCGA
>CAZGVT010000222.1:0-5387 GCA_964529255.1 uncultured Alphaproteobacteria bacterium
AATTTCGTTTCACAGTCGCCGGCCGGAGGACGCGGATTTTTAAATTGTTCCCACGGCACACAACGCGAGTGTCTCAAGGGTTTTAAAACAAACGACCGCGTGCCTGCCCGGCACGCGGTCATTATTTACGCAAATTTGAAGACCGGCTATTTCATCAGCACAAGTTTCCTGGCCGCGACGAAATCACCGCTTTCAATCCGATACACATAGAGTCCACTCGCCAAAGCACTGTTCTCGAAATGAATGCTGTGAGAGCCCGCCTCAAGAAAGTCGTTCACAACCGTCGCGACTTCCTGACCCAAAAGGTTGTAGACTCGGAGCGTGGTCAAGCCCGCCTGTTTCAGATCGAAGCGGAAATTGGTAGACGCATTGAACGGATTCGGGTAGTTCTGGTGCAGCGCGTATTCAAGCGGTTTGAGCTGCGGCTGCTCCGGAACGCCGACACCCTGCACGGTCAAACTAACCGGCAGAATCAACAAGCTGTCCGCCGAGTTGTTCGAAATACTCAGGTTGACACGGTAAGTGAACGGCCTAAGCCCCGTGGTGTCAAACTCGATGGTGACGTCGCGCGCCGAAAACGGGGTGACGTTCGCATTCGAAGGAGTCACCACAATCCATGTAGTATTGAAGGTCACCTCGTGTATTACAAGGCGATCACTTTGCGAGTTACGCAGAATACCCGCGAACACCTGAAGCGTGCTATTCCAAGTACTGGTAATCGTGCAGCCCATGGCCATGTCGTCGTTGTTCTGATCGAGCGCGGCAACGATCAGGACGGCGCCGGTTACAGGGTGAATGCGATAGACATTGGCGCGGCGGTCTTCGATGGGTCCGCGGTCGAACGCATACAGATAGTAACCGTCCAAGTCCTGCGGATTCCAGGACAATCCGGCGATGTTCAAACCGTGGTGGAATTCCCTGACAACTTCGCCAGTGCGAGTCACTTCCGCCAGCGGCGCTCCCAAATCGCCGACCCAGAAGTGATCCGTGCGCGGGTCGTAAGCAATGGCACGATTCGGCGCGTGGGGCGCGGGAACCGTATCCTGCACCACGCCGTTTTCGTCGACTCCGAAGATCGCATGCAGATCATCGACTCCACCGTACAACAGGTTGCCATCGTAGGCGAGATCAAACATGCCGATTTCCGCTCCAAGCGCCGGCTGGGGAATCGACCCCGCGTAATCTCCTTCAAGATCGTAGCGATGGAACGATCTCTGACCGTCCCGCCATCCGGTCACCCACCAGTAATCACCGACGAATTCGCATCCCGACGCGACGGCCGCTCCCGAGGTTCCCGTGATGTTGATTTCCGTCAGGGGATCCCACGGATCATCCAGCGGATCGCTATCGGCAACGTAATCGATATCGATCGAATAGTGCAGCTCTCCATTGCCGTCATTCGCAATCGAGAAGCTTGTCTCCAGCGGCTGGCCCGGCACGGTGACGTTGATTTCGGGCACGGACAGCGCGATTTCCGGATGGACCATCGAGAAGTTCACCACTTCGGTGCTGTCCAACTCAACAACGATATTCTCGGCCACGCCGTCATTGAAGCCGAACTTACGTGCGCGAACTGCATACGTGCCAATGAGTACATTGGGTATCGTATACATTCCGTCCAGTCCGGTGATCACCTCGTGATTCTGGCCGTCCACGGTCACTTGCACACCGGTCATCGGCTGGGACGTTTCCTGATCGATCACAATGCCGGTGATCGTGCCGAACGCCGTACGGGCTTCCGTGGTGAAGACGATGCTCCGTCCGCCGACAAGCGTGGCGCCTCCGGGAGCTGCCGTGTTCATATACCGGTATTGCAATCCCACGAGATTTCCTGGTGCCTGAATACCGATCGTGGAGTAAGGCACATCATTCCACTGATTCCCGACTTCCAGAATTGTACTATACTGGACCACGACAATGCCATCTCCCGTGCGCGTAGGATAGAACTCAGGATCGAGGAGAATGATCTCGAAGTCAATTTCAGGATTGTTGTTATTGGGATAGGTATTCTCCGCCTTCCACTGTATGATGAAGCGGTGGTTTACCGCATCATGCCAGTACCACTCGCCCTGACCGGTCTGACTCGTCCGCAGGTCATCCCAAAACGCGGCGATCATGGCGTACGGCGATTGCTGACCGGGAATCGCATAATTTCTGAACTCATCCTGCTCATCCTGATCGCCAAACGCCGCCCACCCGTTTGAGCAGATCGTGATCTGCGTATACGTCTGACCGTAAAACATGAACGGGAAAGGCAGGTCCCTGAGGCGAGAATAGGTGGGACCGTTTCCTGCCTGCTCGCCGACGTCGTTAATGTCGAGGTTCGTGGCTTCCGGATTGGTGCTGATATCGACATAGTCAAAGGAGCGATGCTGTTCGTACGACACGTCCGTGTTGTCGTAGGCGTAATAGCCGTAGGCGTCCGGGCCGGTCGGATCGGTCGACGCTATCTGACCGATGTTGAACGCAAAAGATACCGTGTCGCGATATCCGCCGGTTGTCTCAAGCACAAGGTAAAAGTGCGCCAGGTGTCCGGGATAGGCCAACTGATGCGCCCGGCAAACAAATGGCGTCAAGGTCGAAACCGTCTGCCCAATGCCGATATTTCCATATGACGATGTGTTTGTGGATACCGAAACGAAGCTGGAAAGTGAGCGCAACGTCGCCGTGACTCCGTCCATCGCAAGGTCACCCGAATTCCGGATCGTTACGGCAAGATTGGCCGTCTCGCCCGGTTCGAGCACATTGTCGCCATCACCGCCGGACACTTGCCGGCTGACAAACTGCCCGATACCGGCCTTGCACTGCATTTCGAAAGAACTATGCGTCGTCACACCCGCCGCCACGACCTCAAGCGTGAGAATCACTCGCTTCTCGGCTTGCATGGTCGGCGAAATCGTGATTCTGAACGGTATCGAACCATCGGCAGAATCGCCGGGCTGCAAATCGGGGAAAGTTGCGGTGGCGATCGTCACCGCAATGTCCGGATCATTCGACACCAGTGTGGCCGAAATCTGCGTTCCGGTGTCCGCTGTGCCGAAATTTCTAAGATAGAGCGGCAAATCGATCACTTCGCCCGGATTCAGTTGATCGTTATTATTGCCGAATGTGCCTCCCGAATTGTCGTCATCAATCGTGTAGGACGACATGGTGACCATCTGAGCGGCGTAAACGCACTGAATCCCGCCTATGAACGGCTTGTGATTGCGCTTCGAGACCGTCAGGACCATGGTTCCTTCGGTCAACACGTTCAGCGGAACGTCGACAAAGCCGCCGGCATCGGTCAGCACTCGTGAATAGGTCTCGTCACCTTTCCAGATGACGACCAGCGCATTCTCTATCGGCTCTCCGGTCACGTGATCCGTGACTTGCGGCCGGATTCTGCGCGCACCCACATTCACCGTGCTCGGGTAGGAAACATCCATGACAACCGGTTGCTGCGTCCACATGCGCATGCCCGGATCGCCGAGCAGATTGTTCCAGCGAGTGAAATCACCGGCGCTGTTGTTGTTCGGAAATGCCGCATAGAGCTGCGCCTTTGCGCCGGCTGCCGCGACACCGATGTACTCCGTATTGAGATTGCAGATATTGTAAACCAGACCGCCGGCGACGGTATTATTGTACTGAACGTGCGTATTGAATGTCGCAGTTCCCATCCCGCAGACGGCGCCTTTCGGCGCGCCGGCCGTGCCTGCGATAAGCCAAGACTGCGAAAGCGCTGTTGGTTGATCATCGTAGTCGCCTGAGCCGCAGGTAATCGTCAAGCAAATCGGGTTCTTGAAACTGCTTTGCATGCTCGTCGCAGCGGCGTTAGTCATCTCTCCAACAACCGTCCCGCGCCAAATGAAGAAACTTGCTCCGGCTGTCAGTTGTTGCCCGATGATCGTGTTGTTGCAGTCCCCCGAGTGAGTCAACAGCACCACGGTATCCACACCGGTGTAGTAATGGAATTGCTGACGCGCCCAGTGCATCAAGATCTCATTTGAACTGATTTGATTGCTGGTACCGGCATAAAGAAACACGCGGCGCAGCCAGGCGGGATCGTCCATATACGGATCGCGCTCATAGCGGAGTATCTTGGCAAATGCGGTTGCAAACTCCGCCGAACTGCTGCAACAAATTCGACCAACGCCTATATCCTCAATGTCATCTCCGCTCTGTCCGAGCGCAAACGCATGATCGTAGGGACCCCAGTCATTACCGTCAACCGGCATCCCGACCTGTCCGGCGTTCGGGTCGCCAAGAATACAAACGAACTCGAGCGGCGGATCCCAGTTCTGATATGCCGTCTGAATCGTCTGAACCATTTGACTTGTCGTCCAGTTTGCACGCGCATCAACCGTCACATCAAATCCCAATTGACGCTTCCAGGTCGCCAAAGAGTCGGCCCACGGCATAACCGTCGCGTGATTGCGACACAGGATCAGGTAGGAACCGGGACGGGTGGTTGCCTCGTCGATAACGCTCGGATCAAGATTCGGGATCATCGCGCTGTAGAGCGGCGCGAAAGCACCCGACGGCGGGCGAGGATTCACCAGTTCGTTCACTCCGGGCAGTCCATTGGCCACAAGCTCCACCTCAATACTGCTGTAGAGACGCGCGCGGCCCGTGACCGGATTCACCTGGACCGGATAGAGCGTAACCGGCACGACTCGAAAATCGCGGAAGATCATCGGCTCGCCCATTTCGTACGGCGCTTGAGGGAACCAATCATCGACCGCGTAGATCGCGGGATCCCGTTTCAGTTCACTCTTCCACTTCGGCTCGTCAATGCGAATCGGCAACGGATCTATGTTCTCAACCTCCTCGAAAGCCAGATTGAGCACGTCAATATCCACGCCCCCCGTGTTCGGAATGGCATAAAATCTTGTTACCTGCGGAATTGTCGGCGCCCCGTCCTCGTAGAGATAGGGTTCTCCCGGAATGGCAAATGCCTTGTACAGATCAAAATTCACAAAGGAGTCCTGAATCGCAATCAGAGGCTGCTGGAGGCTGATCCGGGTATGTGCTGGACCGTTTGACTCGATCTGGAGTGCCGGATTGACTCGACTGAAGTCCAATTGCCCCGGGACTTGAAGCTCAACCGTCGCACCTACCACGTTGCAAACCGCGAACGCAAGTACTGCTGCAACAATGTACTTCGTACGATTCCGATTCATGAGCGTTTTCCTCACCACCAAATTTTTGTTTTGACCTGCTCCACTTACCAAACTATAATCTGACCCGTTCGGGAAAATTAAGGAATTCCCCGGCTCCAAGCAACAGATTGGCCTCAGGTTGACGAATTCCCCGGGGATCTGATGGCATACGGGTTTGCGCCAAAATTGCACTCTCCGAATTCGTGTTCGCGAACCATTTCCCGCATAAATGCATTATTGTTAGCTATT
>CAZGVT010000223.1:0-5364 GCA_964529255.1 uncultured Alphaproteobacteria bacterium
CAAGTTCTTCAACATGTTCCCCGACGGCAAGGGTCGCATTGACAGTGCGGATTTGATTCTGCCCGGCAGCGGCGAGTCCGTCGGCGCGGCGGTGCGCCTGCACTTGCTCGACCTGCTGCGCGAGCGGCTGGAAAATTCCATCATGTTCGAGCATCTCGTCTCCCGCCGCTGGGAGTGGTTCACGAAGTCTATGCAGTCTCCCTCCACCTCGTGGGGGGACCAAGGGGGGAAGTCCGACGACGACCTTGTCCGCCAATCCGTGCTCAACGATTTCGAACCGTACTTCGAAGAGGTCGGCTCGCACGCGCTGCCCCACGCGGGCTGCGGTTTCGGCATGAACCGCATCGTGCAGGCGCTCATCGGCACGCCCACGATCGAAGAGATTGACGCGTTTCCGGTCACCTACGCGGAGTTCAGGAAAACCCAAAAACAAAAATCCCAAATCCAAAATCCCGAACGGGAATTGGAATTGGTGGGGTAACATATTTCACACGTCCTCCCGCCCCTCCTCAAGAGAAGAGGAGGGGTGGGGGGGGGAGCAATTGCGCAAGCGATCATCAAATGCCAGACCGACCCGCGATAAACAGTGATTGAGCGGATGTATGTGGCGAGGCCAGATCTAGATCAGGAGCTTCAGCGCTCGATAATCGGAACCCTTCACACCGTAGTATTCGGAGACAGCGGGAGCGGTAAGTCTTGGCTATTCAAAAAGGTTCTTGAAACGATGGGTGCGCATGTCGCTTTAGCGAACTGCGCACGCGGCTGAACGAGCTATACGGCGAGCGGCGTTAATTGAAAAGGCCCAAAGGTAGAGGTTCCCGTGTCATTGTAGCGCGTTGCTTGCAACGCCTTGTTCAAGTTGAGTAAAATCGCGCGGAGGGTTGCAAGCAACGCGCTACGGAATCATGAATCCCTGCCTGGTTCAGGTTGTGAAAAACCGTGTGGAGCGTTGCCAGCAACGCGCTACGGAATTATGAAACCATCAACGGAGATTCCCCCTCATTCTTTCCGCCTTGCGCACGCGCGTGCAGGCGCATTGCCGCGAGCGGCGGACAAAGAGCGGACTGCCGTCCGGCGCTACACATGTGGATCGTGACCGTGTCGTCCCGCACCTAAGCATTAAGGAGCCGAGGCATGTACTGTAAGAATTGCGGACAACAAATCGCCGACCAAGCCGTGATCTGCGTGCATTGCGGGGTGGCGACGGGCGTGCCGACTCCGGTGGCGATTCCGGCTTCCTTTCCCAAGAGCCGCGTGGCTTACGTGCTGCTCGGGATCTTCCTCGGCGGGCTCGGCATTCACAATTTCTACGCCGGCTATGTCGGCCGAGCAATCGCGCAGCTGCTGATCACGCTGTTCATCGGCTGGCTGATCGTCCCGCTGATCATCGTATTTATCTGGGTGATTATCGAAGTCATCGCCATGACCCACGATGCGCGCGGCGTCCGCATGACTTGATGTCCGGATGAAAAGGTACAGCCGCGCAGCGCGCTCTATGCCGATTTCATTAAGCAATACGGCCAACGCACCGGGCGACGGCTGTTCATCGCACTGGTGATCCTGACGATCGTCGCCATTGCGGGATTGTATGTTCTGTAATCCAATTCGTAAGGACGCAGCCATGAAGTGCTTTGTGGTCTCCGCATTGTCACAGCCTGAATTCGGACTCGATGCTGCGATCACAAAGCCTCGATGAAATTCGTTGCGCAAATCGAGCGGCGGAGCGTGGCCGTTGCAACGCTGCTTGTGCTGTTTGTCGCGCTCGAAGGCTATTACCTTTCCGTTGAACACGATCTGGCAGGGACATTCGGCTTCGCACTTGATGACTCGTGGATTCATGCCACTTTCGCGCGCAATCTGGTTGCGGGCGCCGGGTGGTCGTTCAACATCGGCGAACAAATATCGGCCTCGACCGCACCGCTCTATACCCTGCTTCTCGCACTGGTCTTCGCCATCACAGGCAACATGGTTTGGGCGGGAAAGTTCATCGGCATGCTTGGATTGGCCGCGAGTGCAGGATTCGTGTATTTGGCGGTGGAGCGGCTCGCGAAGAACTCGCAAAAAACTACGGACATGGCAGGCGGGCATCGCATCGCCGCGTGGCTGGCGGCGGCGCTGATGCTGTCGAGTCCCGCCTTGCTCTGGGCGAGTCTGAGCGGGATGGAATCAACCACGCATCTTGCCATTTTCAGCGCCGCACTCTTTGCCTTTGCCTCCGCGCGCTATCGCTGGACGATTGCGTTACTCGCGCTGTCGGTATGGGTGCGGCCCGAAAGCCTGTTGCTGCTCCTGCTCGGCTGGGTGGCGATTCCCAACCGGGCGAAACTGCGCGGAGCGGCAATCGCCACTGCGATTTTGTTGCCTTATTTCGCGATGAACTTTGCGCTGGGAGACTACCCTTTCCCGCTTACGGTCAAAACCAAAGCGCTCTTGATGGCGCAACGATTCACCGGGCTGTTCTTGACCGAGGCGAAAGCGCTATTTGCGGGCGCCAACTTCGTACCGATCTATCTGCTTTTGCCGTTGGGGATCGTCGCGCTTTGGAAACGTGCGTGGTGGATAGTGCTCGCGCCGATTCTGTTCTTCCTGTTGATGTGGTCGCGAGCATCCACAACATCGAATTTTGGAAGGTATCTCTTCCCGATGCTCCCGCCGGTCTATGTGCTCATTGCGGCGGGGCTCGCGTGGCTGTATCAGCGCAAAGAGCAATGGGTGACCGCGCTGACCGCGCTGGCGTTGGTGCTTGCGGTGGGAGAAGCGGCCGGAGCCGTCAAGCATGCGCGGCTTCACGGCCTGTCCGTACAGAATATCGAGGCCATGCAAGTGCGGCTTGCAAAAGCGCTGCCGGAGGTCCTTGACCCCGCCGAAATCGTGGCCACCAATGACGTGGGCGCCATCGGCTATTTCGGCAACCGCTATGTTGTCGATCTGATCGGCCTGGTCACGCCGCACCGCACGCTCGACGAAAACATCCGCTCCGGTCAACCATCGCTCGTGGCGATCTTCGAGTCGTGGTTTCCGCCGCAATTGCGGCCCGCGAGCTTCAATGACCGCTATGCGCCCATCGTTAAGATAAGCCTCGATCAGAATATTGTCTGCGCGGACAGTGTTATGACCGTTTTCGCGCGCGAAGATCGAAAGACGGAAATCGTGAGTCGCTGGAGGGCGATCACGCCGCATTGACCGAAAGATGTTGCGCCCGCTTGCTTAATCCTTGAACAAAATCAACCTACTGAAGCATAAGAGACAATGACTGAAACAGTTCTCGAAAAAGACGCGAAAAAATCCGCCTACGAAGCCAGCGCCATTCAGGTGCTCAAAGGCCTCGAAGCCGTGCGCAAACGGCCCGCCATGTACATCGGCGATATCGGCGCGCGCGGACTCCACCACCTCGTCTACGAAGTTGTGGACAATGCCGTCGACGAAGCAATGGCCGGCTATTGCACTGAAATCAAGATGACGATTCACGAAGACGGCTCCTGCACGGTTACCGACAACGGCCGCGGTATTCCCACCGATATTCATCCCGTGGAAAAGCGCAGCGCGCTCGAAGTCGTCATGACCGTGCTGCATGCGGGCGGAAAATTCGACCGCGATTCGTACAAGGTTTCCGGCGGCTTGCACGGCGTCGGCGTGTCCGTTGTCAACGCACTTTCTGAATCGCTGGAAGTCGAGGTGAAACGCGACGGCAAGAAATGGCGCCAGGCCTACACACGCGGCATTCCCGATGCAAAAGTTGCGGAAATCGGCGCCGCGCGCGGCAGCGGCACCACCGTTCACTTCATGCCCGATGCGGAGATCTTCAAGACCACAGAATTTAATTTCTCCACGCTCTGCGAGCGGCTCAGAGAGCTTGCCTACCTGAACAAAGGACTGCGGATTCTCGCCGAGGACCTGCGCGACGGCTCGAAAGTCGAGTACAAGTTCGACGGCGGGCTTGCCGAGTTCGTCAAGTATCTCGACGAGACGCGCAGCGGGATTCACAAAGGCGTGATCTACTTCTCGAAGACGATGGACAATGTGCCCGTCGAGGTGGCGTTGCAGTACAACGACGGCTACAACGAGAACATCGTGACCTTTGTGAACAACATCAACACCATCGAAGGCGGCACGCATCTCTCCGGTTTCAAGTCCGCGCTCACCCGCACGCTGAACAATTACGCCGACAAGAACAAGCTGTTCAAGGATAAATTCCAGCTACAGGGGGAGGACGTCCGCGAGGGGCTGACGTGCGTGCTGTCCGTGCGAGTGGCCGAACCGCAGTTTGAAGGGCAGACGAAAACAAAACTCGGCAACGGCGAAGTCAAAGGCATCGTTGAGCAAATTGTCAACGAGAAGCTCGCCGAATATCTCGAAGAGAATCCGCATGCCGGCCGCGCAATTATCGATAAGTGCGTTTATGCGGCTCGTGCCCGCGAAGCGGCAAGAAAGGCGCGCGATCTCACCCGGCGAAAGAGCGCGCTCGAGTCGGGAAACCTGCCGGGAAAACTCGCCGACTGCACGACGAACGATATCGGCAAGAGCGAGCTGTTTCTCGTCGAGGGAGATTCGGCGGGCGGCTCGGCCAAGCAGGCGCGCAACCGCGAATTCCAGGCGATTCTTCCGCTGAAAGGAAAGATCCTGAACGTGGAGAAGGCGCGACCCGACAAGATTCTCGACAACGAGGAGATTAAGACGCTGATGATGGCCGTGGGCGTGGGCTGGGAGGTCGGCGAAGAGATCGACATGTCCAAGGTTCGATATGGCCGGATCATTCTGATGACCGACGCGGACATTGACGGCGCGCACATCCGCACGCTGCTGCTCACGTTTCTGTTTCGGCGCATGAAAGCGCTCGTCGAGGAAGGCCGCGTGTACATCGCGCAGCCGCCGCTGTTCCGTGTGGCGAAAGGCAAGCAGGTGCGCTATGCGATGGATGAAAAAGAGCGTGATGCTGCCGTTGCCGAACTGGGTGGCACGCAGAATATTTACGTGCAGCGCTACAAGGGTCTCGGCGAAATGAATCCCGAACAGCTCTGGGAAACCACGATGGATCCCGACAAGCGCACCGTCATGCTGGTTACGCTCGAAGACGCCGCCGCCGCCGACCGCACCTTCAACATCCTGATGGGCGATGCCGTCGAACCGCGTAGGCAGTTTATCGAAACCAACGCGAAATATGTGACGAATTTGGATGTGTGATTTAGACGTGTAGCGCCGCACGGATGTGCGCTCTGCTTCAATGGCGAAATCGAAAGTGACCGAGAAACATTACAAATCCGTTCGCCTGCCTATTCACCTTTACACCGGGCCGCGTATGTATTTCGTGACGATTTGCACGGCAGAGCGCGAGCATTTGTTTGGCGAGATCAGAGACGGCACGAT
>CAZGVT010000224.1:0-5337 GCA_964529255.1 uncultured Alphaproteobacteria bacterium
ATGGATTGCAACGACTCGAGCTGATCAGCACCTCTACGTCTTGACGAATGTAACCGGTGGCAGCTCCGGAAACACAAAACACACGGGGCTCGTGAAGCTGAACTTAACAAGTGGTGAGGTAGCGAGCCGTGTAGCACTCGGAGAAAAGAGCCCGAACTACCGCATAGATGAATTCCTCCATCATCTGTTCTTCATCTCAGAAGCTAACATAGTATCCTGTTACAACTTCTAGGAACAGATTACGCTTCTTTTCAACACCACGCGGAACCACACCTACACGGCGAGCGGGGCGCCGTAAGCGATGCCAGTTCCGGCGGGGTGAGGGCACCCCGCTCGGCGTAGAACTCCCCCTCGACAAAATGGGGGGAAAGGGTGGTGATGCACTTATCCAACTGGGGAAAGCACTACGCGTTTTTTTGTCGTCCCGGACTTCGCACCAGTCTTCGCAGGGCGAATGTCCGGGAACTCTCGGGAATTGCCAATGTGACCCGAGAGATTCTGGACACTCGCTGACGCGAGGTCCAGAACGACACGTACCGCGCTTTGCCGAGCGCGTATGCGCAACGCGATTAGCCTTGAGCGTCGTGTTTCGCATGTCTACTTTCACATTGTCATGGTGAACGAAGTGAAGGATCTCGCAAGCCTTTTCCGTCGGTTCTGATTGACCGCGGCGGCGAATCTCCCGATAGGCCCCGCTAAACATTCTGAGCAAAAAGCTGTATATTACCACAGGCGGGCCATCGAGTCCGCCTGTTCTGCATCTCACCACCAACTCGCTGACCGCCCATGAAATTAGCAACCGCGTGCTGCCTGCTTATCCTGATGTCTGCCTGTTTGGTCGCAGCCCAACCGGCGGAATTCCCTGTGAAAGGGTTCACATTCACCCAGGAAATCACGCTTCCCGTATCCCCCGACACGGCCTTCGATCTCATGACCGGAGACATCAGCGGCTGGTGGGATCACACGTTTTCCGAAAAGCCCAAACGGCTATTCATTGATCGCACGCCGGGCGGCGCCTATTGGGAGATCTTCGATGATGCGGGCAACGGCGTCAAACATGCGACCGTGATCTACGCCGAGCGCGGCAAGAAATTCAGAATGGAGGGGCCGCTCGGCCTGTCCGGCCGCGCCTTCGTCGGCGTGTATACCTACGACTATGCGGCAATTGCCGAAGGCACCAAGGTCACGCTCACTGTGAACATGCTCGGCCAGCTCGATGCGGAATTCGCGGGCATCGTGCAGTCGGTCTGGAATCATTTTCTCGTCGAGCAACTGCAGCCCTATGTCGCATCCGGCAAGTGGCGGAAGTGATTGCCCTGCGATAATCCCGATGAAGCCACCATCCCTATCGGCAACCTGCAGCCGGCAGGGATTGTAGTTTTGTTGACCTCCCACTTGCATGGAACGTAGTGCTTTTGTAACTTATTGTCGCTATTTGTGCCTCAAACCCATCTAAACTCATGAAAGGATGTCAGCGATGAAACCTGTCTCCACCGCGCTATTGATCCTGCTTGCATTGGCTCTGGCGCACCCTGTGCTTGCCGAGGAAACAAAGGGCGAGGCCCCGCCGCCACCGGCTCCGCCAAGCCAAGAGCAAATGCTGCTGCAGAACCTCGTCGGCAAGTGGACGCTGACCGCAACGGGTAAATTGCCTGACGGCACCACATTGACCGGAACGGGTTCCGCCGAACTCGCAGCCGTGGGCGGTGGAAAGGGCGCCGCCGGACCGATCGAAATGAACATTGAAGGCGGGCTGCACCTTGAGCACGGCTTGATGTTCGGCTACGACATCTGGACCAAAAAAGTGCACTTCTATGCGGTCGGCAACCGCGGTGAAGTGCACGACCACTCTGGGCCAATGACCGGCGAAAACAGTTGCCGGCTGGTCTGGGAAGGTCTCAAGGATGGCAAGCCGGCGAGCGAGGATATTACGATGACGATCACCAAGGATGAGATCGCCTTTGTGAACACGGAAACGGCAGACGGCAAACCCGCCGGCGTGTTCACGTTTGTCCTGAAGCGCGCGAAGTAGCACCGCACCGCTGTAGGCATCAATACAATACGGGGCTGACTCATCAGGTTTGGAGTCGGCCCCTTTTCCATTTCTGGCATGATGCGGGTTGCGTTTGTTTGACTAAGAAACTCCCCGATTCACTCGCGAACCTGAGCTTCACGGATCACTCAAACTGCTCTGATTATCAGCAAGAGAGGCTGCCACATATTCATGGGACAGCCCGGTTCGCTTGCAGACAATCCCAGAGCCGTGTTGGCTGCTTGCAGCCGACCGCCGAGCCGACAAGTTCGAGAACGAGTGGTCCGACGCTAATGAAGTGACGGGTTCACGCCTAAACACCATTGGTGGGTCCGGCCCTTCGAACATTGTGCGCTCAAGCAATCTAAGCCACGTCCATGAATTGAACGAATTTTTCTCTCTTGCTTGATTTTGTCGCTTTTATGGTGTATATTTTATCCTGAATGTTGTTCAAATAGCCCATATAAGTTCAGGAGAATCAAGATGGAGTCTGGTTTCATTAAAGTTAACCGCAAGTTCTTTCGTTCCAACTTCTGGCGGGACCAGCGGAAGTTCTCCAAGCCGGAGGCATGGCTCGATTTGATCCAGCGAGCGGCCTGGCATGAGTCCAAAGTCATGGTGCGCAGAGAGGAACTGACCCTCGAACCGGGGCAACTGCTTGTCTCCATATCCAAACTGGCAGAGGCTTGGCAGTGGTCCAAACAGGCGGTGACCGCTTTCTTCAAGCAGCTCGAGGAGTGGAACAAGATCGAGCGCCAAGTTGTGCGCGGCGTAACAGTACTTACACTGCGTGATTACGAAGACAAAGACAGCAAACCCGAGAAGTTAATCCGTGCTTTGCGGCCCGATCCATGGTACGACAAAGATGGAAATTACATCGGTCCGGATGCCGTCCAATCGGCCCATTCTTGATTAAGTTCTCGAATCTAATTGGATTCAAGAGCTATTCAAGAATGGGCTGCATTTCCTGCATAACTCCCGTCGCCACAAGCCTTTCAGCGCACCTTTCCACCTCTTCCGCCGATTGACCTTCCCAACGAATGTCCGTATATTCCGATTGGAGGTGAATTCCCCCCTGCCCCCCATAAACGGCGGCGGAGCCTTGCGGCATGAATGTGGGAGTCACAAGGCATTAATGAACCGTGAGAGCTTGCAGAGGGCTGTCGTTCCGGACCTCGCGTCAGCAACAAAATTGTCATTCTGGACCTCGTGTCAGCGAGTGTCCAGAAGCTCTCTGAACTTGTTGTTGTACCACCGGGAGGTCCCGCACACTCGCACTGCGAAGATCTGCGCGAAGTCCGGGATGACAGACTGGTCGGCGATTCAGCACTTTAGAATTTTCTTTCGCGCGGAGATATTGTTTCATCAAGCACTGCACTCAACGAACGGAGGACACACCATGATTCGCCTGCTTTGCCTGTTCATACTTACGGCTGCCGCCTTTGCGCAGCCAATGCCCGACACGGTCTGGTCCCGGCTTTTGCAGGAAGACGGTTCTATCCGCCTTATCGACCTGAGCACCAATGCCCAGGGCAACGTCTTTGTCGCCGGTGCGCTCGTCGACGACAGTATAGGGATTACCGATGATCCGCTGATCTACAAACTCAGCCCGGCCGGGGTGCCGCAGTGGCAGTATCGCTATGCCAACCCGATGCGCAACTACGTTTACAATGTGCTGCCCGCACCGGATGGCGGCTGCTGGTTCGCCGGAATCAATCAGTCCGATGCGAACCTTGAAAGCGATATTTACATCCGCGAGTTATCGGCCACCGGTCAATTGGAATGGACCAATCCAATCGATCTCGGGCTGGGCTATGAGTACGGCGCCGCCCTCGCCGCCGCACCAAACGACGGCTTCTACGTGGTCGGCGCAACCAGCACCTATGACTGGTTGAATCCGGGCATCTTCATCACCCGGTTCGAAGCGGATCGCGACACCATTTGGACGCATGTTGAGTTGTTCGATTACGGTCCAGCCTTGACCAATGCCGTGGCAGCAGGCGGTGGTGTGGCCGTCGCCGGCACGCACGGTTTCTTCGAAGTGTACTTTCCGTTCGTGTTCCTTGTCGACGCGAATGGCGACCTTGTCTGGCACACGGAGTTTCCGACAACCGGCTACTCGGCAGTCACAGGGCTGGACTACGACGAGACCAGCGAGGTGGTTTACTTGTGCGTGGTTGACTACCTGAGCTTTCCCAATCCCTACACCGTCTACAAGATCGGGTTGGACGGCACGGATCTCGGCAGTGTCGTGTTGCAATACCCGTCTTCGGATCAGGACACGGTCTTCACCCTGTACGGGATGAAACTGCTGCATGAGCAGATTACTCTTGGCGGTCTGATCTCCTATGGCAATCCGCCCTCAGTGAGTTTTCCGTGCGTAACGCAAACGGATCCGCAGGGGATTCCTCAGTGGACGATTCCCTTCACCGGCACGCCGGATGTCGCGACCTACTTTGAGTTCAAGCTTGACCGGATGATCGAATCGAGCTACGTTTTTGCGACTTCGTATCAGCTTTCGTGGAATGACCCGGTTGCCATATTGATCTATCGCACGGGCAGCGAAATCGCCGGAGAACTGGTCGGCGTCGTGCGCGATGGCTCGAATCTTCAGCCGATACCGGGCGTCTCTGTTCGCACGCTTCCGGACTCGGTTCAAACCGTGACGCAAACCGACGGCAGCTACCGGCTTGTGCTCCGCCCCGGCGAGTACACCCTGATTTACGAGCAAAACGGTTACTGTGCAGACACGATTGCGGGGATTGTGATCGAAGATCATCTGCCGACCACGCAAAACGTGACGCTATCCAGTCCCGATTTCGAGCAGAGCGTCACGTCCATCTCGCTGATCTGGACCGGCACGGAAATTATCTCGCCGTTTGCGATTTCCAATCCCGCCGGCGCGTGTCCGCTCTCGTACGAGACCATCGAACCGGTGGAGTGGATGTACGTCGAACCTGCGAACGGCACGATTGAGCCGGGATCTTCCCGAGAAGTGCGCGTGCACGTCACCGGTCCATTCCCGGTTTCGGGAGATAATCTTAGCTCGATTACGATCACGCATAATGCCGGTGAGCCCGCGCATATTCCGGTGACGGTGTTCAACACGCTCGATGCCGATGATCCCGCGCCGGTTCCGGCGGTCACCCTGCTGCATGGCGCCTACCCGAATCCGTTCAATGCCCGCGCGGCGATCTCGTTCTCACTCGCGCGTGACGCCGATGTGAGATTGACTGTCCACGATCTACTTGGCAGAGAAGTGGCCCTGCTGCACGCGGGCCGCTTGCAAGCCGGAACGCACACCC
>CAZGVT010000225.1:0-5316 GCA_964529255.1 uncultured Alphaproteobacteria bacterium
CGACGCTCTTCCGATCTGTGGCTCGGCAAAATGCTCCGGATCGACGTGAATCGCGAACTCAGCTACAGCATTCCGGAGGACAATCCATTTTGGAATGTGGCGAACACACGACCGGAAGTCTGGGCTTACGGCTTGCGTAACCCCTGGCGATATTGCTTCGATCAGGATGATAATCTGTACATTGCCGATGTTGGACAGTACGAGTGGGAAGAGATCAATGTACTGACCGTCCGCGAAAGCAGAGGAGCTAATTTCGGCTGGCGGATTATGGAAGGCAAGCACTGTTACGAACCACCGACCGACTGCGACCCGAGTGGACTCATCCTGCCCGTGTGGGAGTACGATCACAATGCGGGATGTTCGGTCACCGGCGGTTTCGTTTACGAGGGAAAGGCCATTCCCGAAATCAGCGGGCATTATTTCTTCGCTGATTACTGCGCGAACTCTATCTGGTCTTTCAAGTACGCCGCGGGCGGAATTGTCGGACTCAAGGATCGCACTTCCGAACTTTCGCCGAAAGACGGCAGTGATATTACGGGTATATCCTCATTCGGATTGGATGCCACCGGTGAGCTGTACATTCTCGACTTGATCGATGGCGAGGTATTCAAGATCGTCCCATGATGCGTTATTTGATTGTTAATTCAGCAGCGCTGCTGTTCTGGTTCTCGCTTGCGTGTGCCCAGGGATCTTCGCTGCGCTTTCATGGCAATGGAGTCTCCGCGCCCGATTTGGACCGCGTGAAAATTCGTATTGATGATCCGGGGAACAGTCTTCCCGGCCCGCCGGCGGATGTGGGCGCGACGGACTTCACGCTTGAGTTCCGGATGAAAGCCGATGCCGCTGAGAACACCGGCGCCGCAGTCGGCTGCGGCTACGGCATCAGCTGGATCTACGGTAATATCGTTTTCGATCGTGACCGCTACAACCAGTCGCGCAAGTTCGGGCTCTCGATTGCGGGCGGCTACTTCGTCTGGGGCGTGAGCGGGTCGTGGGACTACACAGTCTGCGGGACGACAAATGTGCTTGACGGCCTTTGGCACCACGTGGCGGTACAACACGCGCTGGATGGACGCATGTGGATCTGGGTGGACGGACTATTAGACGCGTACGACACGAACGGCCCTCCCGGAGACGTTTCCTATCCCGATAGCGGCGTGCCCGGCAACTATTGCGGCGGGCCGTGCGTGAACAGCGATCCGTTCATTGTGCTCGGCGCGGAAAAACATGACGCCGGCGCTGAATATCCTTCATACAGCGGTTGGATGGATGAACTGCGGCTTTCGACGTCCTTGCGTTACACGGAGAATTTTGCTCCACTGAATTCTCCGCATATTATCGACGGCTCGACGGCGGCACTCTATCACTTCGATGAGGGCGCGGGCGACTCGATTCATGATGAACTGGGCACGAGTCACGGAGTCAGAAGATTTGGCGGCACACCCGCCGGGCCGGAGTGGAGTGGCGACACACCGTTTGGTGACGTACTCTCGACTGTCGACGATCTCGTGATCGAGTATCGCGCCGCTGAGAACCTGCTGCGGCTCTCCTGGAGCGCAGTTGCTGGTGCGGATTCTTATCGTGTTTTCTTTTCCAATGTCGTAGACTTCACTCCTCCCGCACAGGGAATGCTACTAAGCACCGTCGCGGACACAATGTACGGCGATACACTCGCGATCGCTCCTCTTTCGGCCCGTTTCTATCGCCTAATCGCGATCTCATCCCCATAGTCATCGTCTCAACAGCGCGACTCCCCGGTATTTTGTTCCTTCGCTGTCCCTGCAATCTGGCTCTTGACACTTCCCCCTCCATTCATGGGGGCTTGATTTCTTCGCAACTTGGAATCCGACAAGTCTTGTCCATTAAGATAAGGTAACTTGACAAAGTCTATTCGGATTCGTACATTGCAGTCATAGGAACGTCGGTTGCTTGGGGGTAACAGGCGGCTGACTTCCGCGACCCTACAGGAGACACCATCATGAGCGAATCTTTCCGTTCGATCTTGTCAGAGCGAGGAGGGATTCGCTCGCTCATTTTTTGGATGACAGTGCTGCTCTGCTCAACCGCTAACGCTGGAATCAACGAGTGGACCTACGTCGGCCTGGCGCCGGAGTACATCACGGATATCGAGGTCCATCCGACGAATCCGGACATCATCTATGTCTCGGCGCTTGATGTGTTTTTCGATTCGACCCGCGAGGGAGGCCTCTTCAGAACGATTGATCACGGCTTGACGTGGGACACGCTGGGTTTTCGGTTTACCGACGTGTGGGACATTGCGATTGATCCGGCAAGTCCAAACATCATCTGGATTGCCGATGAATTCGGGGCCTATCGCTCAACGGACTTTGGAGATTCCTGGAGCTTGCAGTCGGAGGGAATCTACCTCGGTCCGCCCGAGGATTACGGCCCGCGGAAAATTGCAATTTGTCCGTATGATCCGAACTACCTAATGTGCGCAACGAGCAGCGATATCGGTGAAGGATTCTATTACTGGTCAACGAATGGCGGGATAAGTTGAGAGGAACCAGAACATCATCAACTGACGGGTACCAATCGTTTTGTTTCCTATGATGCAATGTCTCTGGGCACGGCGTTCCTGGTTTGTTCCGAGTGGGAGCACATTCTTGTAAGCCCCGACACAGGGAGAACATTTTCCGAGACACCGCAGTTTCAGTACGCCCAGCTAATGGATTTCAAAACAGCTCCGGCCGGCGCCGGTCGGGCGTGGAGGGTTACGTATTTGGCAGGGATTCTGCTCACGGAGGACTATGGTCAGACTTGGAATCCTGTCTCAACACGTTTCATGCATCCGGACACATTGGCTCGACATTTGGATGTATTAGGACAGGGAGACACGTTGATCGCAGCAGTGGGTAGCGCGGGAGTCTATCTTAGCACAGACGGTGGAGTCAATTTCGCTCACCTTTCAATCAACTTTCCGGAAGGTCAAATCTCCGACATTGTCAAGACGGTCACCAGGAGCCCGTTGGAGATATGGTCGTTCTTGCGCCATGATGGAATCTGGTCATATACGCCCTGGGACTCATTGGGCGCCGTTGAGAGAAAGCGGACGTACTACTCGGCCTCATCTCGCATTGTTGTGTATCCGAATCCAACAGCGGGGTCCCTTTCGATAACGGGCATTTCCCGAGCAGATCACTTTGAACTCGAAGTCGTTAACATCCTTGGTCAGAGTGTTGCAGGGGGGATCAAGCCCAATTCATCCTCGCATCTTGACATAGCACTTTCGCGACATTTGCCAAGCGGGACATATTTTGTTAGGCTGGTGAGCCGTCATTCGCCGCTAGGAAGTCGCCCCCCCATTGTCCTCAAAATCTTCAAGAATTAGGAGGCTGGAATGTACCGAATGATTGCCCTCTGGACTATTTCGGTTGTGTTTGCCTACTTGGGATAGGCGATGCCCTGTCTTGCGGTTAGCCCCGAATTTGAGTTGGGGTTGATTACAATGAAGCGGCGGGTGCGGCTGTTGTTGCTGTGGGCAGCCCTGTGCGTTCCGAACTTAGCAGTTTTTGCCGGGATCAACGAGTGGACGTACGTCGGGTTGGCCCCGGAGGTCATCTCCGACATAGAGGTAAATCCCGCTGATCCAGACATGATCTTCGTGTGCGCCGTAGATATCTTCTGGGACTCAACCCGGGAAGGAGGCCTTTTCAGAACCTTGGATCATGGACTGACTTGGGACACTGTGGGGTTCCGGTTCACAGATGTGTGGGATATCGCAGTTGATCCCGTAAATCCGAACATTGTTTGGATTGCCGATCAATTCGGGGCTTACCGCTCGACGGATTTCGGGGATTCCTGGACCTTGCAATCTGATGGAATCTACATCGGCCCTCCGGAAGATTATGGCCCGCGCATCATCACCATCTATCCATACGCTCGTGAGTACCTGATGTGCGCGACCGACAGCGACATTGGGGAGGGATTCTATTATCGGTCTACGAACGGCGGCTCAAGCTGGGAAGAACCGGAGCACATCCAACTCACTAGCCCGGAACGTAACGTGACTTACGACGCGGCCTCACCCGGAGTCGCTTACATCATAGGTGATGCCTGGGACTTCATATTGTTCAGCTCCGACACCGGGCGGACATTCGATAGCGGCGGTCCTCTCGGCCCGGAACTCCTATTGGACTTTAAGACGGCACCTGCGGCACCCGGTTCGTGTTGGCGGGCCACATGGGAACAGGGGATTTTGCGCTCGGATGACTATGCACAGAGCTGGCACTCAACCGGCGGCCACTTCATGCATACTGATACGGTCATCTGGTCAATAGACATAACTGGTATTGGCGATTCGCTTGTCGCTGCAACAACCTATGGCGTGTTCTTGAGCTTCAATGGTGGAGGCGCGATTACACATCTGACACAGGGATATCCCCTTGGGCACGTTTCGGACTATGTCAAGATCGTTTCGATGTCGCCGTTGGAAATCTGGGTATATGCACGAGATGTAGGAATCTGGAGTTATACGATTACGGACTCCGTCAGTGTCGGTGACTCCAGACCCGATACGGGCCTCAATATGCGTCGCACTTACATCTACCCCAATCCTACTTCAGCCGGGTTTTCCATCGTCAACTTTCCCCCCAGCGTTGGCTATCGCGTGGAAGTATTTAACCTCTTGGGCCAACAAGTGACTTTCATGACGCATCTCAGTGTTGCCGACCGACTAGATGTCTTGTTGCCGAGACATTTGCCTAACGGACTCTACTTTGTGAGATTCTCGCCAGGTTTAACGTTCGCGCCCATCACCCTCAAAGTAACCAAGCAGTAGGGAGGAACAATGCGAATTGTAACTTACGCGTTGATCGTCTTGTCGTTGACGAATACCGTATCGCGCGCTACAGTGCCGGAAGTGGAAGACGGTTTAATCGTCCTGAAATGGGACAGCACATGCCAACGAACGTATCTTGACGCCCTCGTTGACTCGCTAAATGGAACTTATGAGGACAGCATTCCATACTGGCCCACCTATTACATCGGTTTTGCGGACACTCTTTCGGCATGGGAAGCGGCGGATTGGTTTGCTTCCAAATCGTGCGTCATTTGGGCAGAGCCAGTGGAAGTATCGCACCCGGGCACCAACGATCCAATGTATGAAGATCAGTGGTATTTGGATCACTTGATTGAGGAGGGATATGCCTCTGCAGAGCTTTCAGTCAACGAAGCGTGGGCGCTTGAAAATGGGGGCGACAGATCGGTCCGGATTGCCGTAATAGACGAAGGCATACAGTGTGTACTGCACCCCGTATTTTGGACACGATCTCCCAGAGGGTTATGGGGTGAGAG
>CAZGVT010000226.1:0-2246 GCA_964529255.1 uncultured Alphaproteobacteria bacterium
GCGAGTACACACCCGGATTTAACGCTTCTTCGGTCAAGCGAATCGCGCCGCCCCACTGCCCGAGGCTGTCGTGACCGCCGCGCACAATTACCCAGTCGGTGGCGGGATCGAAATTGTTGGTCAGGTCTTGAATGCTCATGTCCACACGGAACAGCACTTCAAAGTCGTCCGTCTGCGTAATCACCGAGTCGTTGCTGAACCAGACGACCGGCAGAATGAGCGGCGTTTCGCCGACGGTGGCCATGCGGTTGTTGGGACCCGTGTTTTCCCAGCCGTTTTCGGCAATAACGAACTTGTACTCAATGTTGCCCGGGTCAAGACCGAATGTACCTGAGTAGATACCCTGGCCCTGATCGCTCAATTGGTGAGTATTGCCCGCCCAGCCATTGAAGGTGCCGCGCACGACCACGATATTGGTCTCCGGATCGAACGCGCCCTCGGCATCCTGAACCGACATGTTCACGTTGAAGGTGACATCCGTCGCCCAAAGCGGCGACCAGGCCGCGAGGCACAATGCCATCGCGAAGATGAGCCAACTGCGTTTCATGATGAGTCTCCCTTTTCTGTATGTTTGGGGTTGAACCGAAATAGGATTTTTTGTGGGCGATCTCTCTATTCGCCCGAAGTCTCGTCGATATTTACTGTCCTGAAATTTCGTCGCCGTCTATCGGCAGGCGGGCCGGCCGCAAGCAGACCAACACCGCCGGTGGGGTGACATCGTGAAAGATGATTGTCTTCCACACCGCTCAGTAGTTCACCGAAAGTGAGTATTTGTAGATCGCATCCCAGCGTCCGAAATCCTCGTAGGCGGCATCAAAACCGAAGGTAGGACCGCCGCGTGTCTTGACTTTGACGCCGACTCCGCCCGTCAACCCCTCCTCGGATTCGGGAAGAAAGAGGGATTTGTATCCGGCGCGCAGGAAGAACATGTTCTGATAACCGTATTCCGCCCCGAGATTCACCGACTCCCGGTTGTCATTCGGATGCTGCGCATCCACCGCTGCCGTGAGGCGTTGATCCTTGTGTTTGATCACATCCATCGCGAGCCCGAACCGCATGTTTAGCGGCAACGGCCACTTATCGGTTCGCCAGTCCGCCAGCACGCGGTCGTTGTTTCCGGAACGTGTTTCGTCGACATCGGAGAAGCGCACCAGATCGCGGCCGCCCATGCGCATGTCGCCGCCGAAATTCGTAATTGCCATGGCCAGTCGCATGCCGTGGTACGGAGTGACATAGACGGTGCCGATATCCATGGCAACGGTCTGCGCGCTCTCATGCCAGATCCATTCGCGCACGTATTTCGCGGTGACTCCAAGACAGAAATCGTCCGTGAACTGTCGCGCCCAAGTTGTTCCCAGCGCGAGACTTCCCGCGCTGTAAAACAGTCCGGTGCCATCCTGTTCGTTCTGCTCAGTCGTCGTAATTTCCTGGTCGGGCATCGTGAGAAAGGTCGCTTGCAATCCGAGCACATCGGATTCGGTAATCGGCAGCACCGCACCGACCACATCAAAATTCAGATCGAGCAGCCAGTCCGAGTGAACCAAGTTTGCGGCAAAATTGTCGATCTTCGCAATCCCGGCCGGATTCCAATACAGTGCCGTCGCATCGTCGGCCATCGCGGTATACGCTCCGCCCATGCCGACCGCCCGCGCGCCCACGGCAATATTCAGAAACGGCGCGGAAGTCGTTCCGACTTTGGATTGACCGAAGGCTGTGCCAAGACTAACGATCATAATCGCGAGCAACCAATTGCGGACTTTCATTTGATCACCGCAAACCTTCCCATGGCCTCGCCGAAATCCGAGTCCACGTGATACAGATAAACTCCGTAGGCGACATTCAGACCGTCCTTACTACGCAGGTCCCAGTGTTCGAGTCCGTCGTCAATCGCAGCGGCATGATTCAGGGTCTGCACGAGCTCTCCGCGAACCGTGTAGATGCGAATTTTGCATGTCGACGGCAGATGAGTGAATGTGATGCGTCTCTCTCCGCGTCCTTCGGCAAATGGATTTGCCGGTTCCTGCGGTGAGACAGCTACGTAAGGATTGGGATAGACGCGAATCTTGTCCAGCACCACCTTGCCGGGATCAACCGTCGCGGCCTGCGACGAGTATTCGTAGAGGTCATTCCCGCCGAAGCTCTGGTAAATCGCCACATGCAAGACATCACCGGGTCTCGGCGGAACGGTGTCTCCTCCGGAAAGCGAATAGACAAACCGCACACGCCAGCTCAAAATGCGCGTGGTA
>CAZGVT010000226.1:2256-5260 GCA_964529255.1 uncultured Alphaproteobacteria bacterium
TGATCTGGTCTTCAGGGTCCACCAGGCCGGGCCGGCCGGAGCTGCGATCAAGAAACAGAAAGTCCGTGTAGTAGTCGTAGGTGACATTTCTGACGCGGAAATTGACCGGGACCGGCGGCAGTTCCAGCGGCGGATCAGTGTTCGGAAACAGATAGTAAGACGACGTATCCACTACGCCATCAAACCATTCGATATCGTAATTTGCCGGCACGCGGTACTCATACGGATAGATATTGGGGTCTGTGAAAACGACCACATTCACGGAATCCAATCCCGCACTCGTATCCGCCCAGGTCGTCAACTCGTCGAGTACCGTCACCTCCCGGGGCACCAGCATGTACGCTCGCTGACCATCATAGATCTTGCTCTCGGCAACGTCGAAATGAAGCCGCGGATGATAGCTGTTGTCCTCCAGATTGAACAGTGAATCGTAGTACGCGGAGAGCCGGTCGGCGATCGGCAGCAGATTCACGCGTGTGACAATCGAGTCAAACGCCACAACTGGCGTCTCGCCGATACCTTCCTGCAACCGCGTAACGCGATATCCGAAAATTTCGCGAATGAGCGTGTCGGGAGGAATCGAATCCCCCGGCATGGTGTCCACGAAGGCAGTGTCGGGCTGGTACAGGAAACTGAACCGGTAATCCGTGTTCTCGGGGATCTTGAGCGGATCAAGCACTTCAGCCGTAATCGCTCCGGTTGCTTGCCCCGACAGATGTCGAATCCCGCCGACCTGAGCGGTCTCGAAGCCGGAGGCCGGCGCGCGCGGCGTCACGACCGCCGTATTGATATCCAGTGTGACATTCCCGCCTTCGTCGACGTTGATGGTCTTGTCATTCTCCGCCGGAAAAATCCCGCGCTCAGTATCTCCGCGATCATACGCGCACACCGCATAGTAATACGTCTGCCCGTTCTCGACCGTGTTATCGGTCCAAGAATGAACGATGCCCGAATTGCTGCCGAGATAGAATGTGATGCCGTTTATCTGCTGCGGAAAGAAGTCCTCCCAATCGTTGACCAAATCGAATTGTGCTGTGGGCCGAAAGAATACGGGATTGCCGAGGTAATCGGTGATCGTGAAGATTTCGAGAAAACGCGGGTCGGTCGAACGGTAGATTTTGTAGCCTTCGAAATCCGTCGTGTCGCTCACCGGATCGATTGAAGACTCCGAACGTGCTCCGTCCCAATACAGCGTCACTTTGCCGTCGCCCGGGACGGCCCACACGGTGGGTGGATCGGGAGGCCGGGCGAAGTTGTAGTTTTCGTCGTAGATCTGCTGGACGATGCGCTCGTTATTTTCGATGTCCTGCAAATCGGCGCCGTATACGAGCGCCATGGAGAATCGCTCGGTCTGGCCCGATTGCAGCGGGAAGTATCCCGAACCGTAAATGAAGTCGCCGTCTTCCGGCGTTGGGTTCACCGTATCCACGCGGCCGGGTTGCATGCGCAACCAAAGCGCCGGGTCGTCGCGCATTCTCACATTGCCCGGAGGCGTGAAGTATTCAAATGCAGTCAGTCCGATCTGGTCCGACTCATCCACGTCAGTTCGGTCGAAATTCGGCTCGCCGGAAGTCGGGATGCCGTCGCCCTCGCCGAAGTCGCGGGTGCCGGGCGCACCATCCGCGCCGACGTCGTCCTTGCGCGAATTCCAGTCGCCGTCATTGTCAATCCCGTCGTCACGGGCCTCGTCGATCATCGGATCGTTGGCTCCCGCGCCGGTGAAGTAGTCAATGTATCTCAAACCGACCAACGTAGAGTCGTCGCGCTCGTCAATCAGACCGTTGAAATTGTCGTCAATGCCATTCGTGCCGTTCTCCATTACACTCTGGCCGGGGTCCAGCCTGAAATCCCGGTCGCGTACGCGGTAGGTCAACGGTCCCTCCTGTGGGAAGGAGTCCACCCGGCGTTCGTAGGTCTCGTAGTCGATCAACACCAGCGGATCGCCGGGCTGGAACGATACCGGTTGAGCCATTGCTTCGAGAGTCCCGGCCGTAAATACCGGAGCAAAGGCACCGGCCAGTGTGTCGTCGCCATCATTGTCGATACCGTCGACCGGATTGCCCGGAGACTCCAGGAACGCATAGCCGACATAGCCCACATTCCGCTCTCCCGGCCTCACCGGAACCCAGCCCGGTGAACCTTGATCGTCTCCATCGTAGCTATAGGTAATGTCGCTGCTCAGAATGAACTGCGCCAGATCATCCCGCGAGTCCTGTCTGCCTCCGGAAAGCGTACCCACCATCATGCCGAACGCCACTTTGTCGTACGTGTACGAACTCACGTTCGTAATCTCATACAGCCAAAAGATGCAGTCCTGCGCGAGGAAATGTGACCATTGTAAGCCCCGCACGGTAACGCGAAGACCAAGCCCACGCCGGGTGGAGTCTTCGCGCGAGGGATAATAGTAATAGGACCGCTGGCCGCCGTCGAGGAAAATATTCCAGTTCGAGTGGTAGTTATTATCGAGCAGATCGGCGCCGTCCGAAAACTTCAGATGCAGGCTGCTAATCGCGCTTCCGGTCGCCAGCGTAATCTCGAAGCGGCCATTCCCCCGTGGCAGCATCGGCGAACGAATCGCGGAATCAATTGGCGTCGATCCTGACGGCCACAGATTTGAAGGCGGCGGTGTCCACTGATCGTGAACGACTTCATCCACTCCCCATTGCAGATAGACCGTGCCGATGTCGTCGGGAAGCGTGCCCTCGAGCGCGTCGTAGGTGATGACGACATCGTCTCCACGCACCGGCTCTTCGGGAGCCCAAAATGCGACAGTGTCGGCATTATTATAGAGAATTCGCTCAAACCACTCTTCATCCGCCTGATCGTCCATTTGGAAGTAGGTTTCCTGATCGGCATTGAATTGATTCTTGCCGAAGTACCCATTCCATGACCCGGTCCAACCCGGATCATTTTCATCCCGCGCCCAATTCAGATCGCGGACATCGTTAAAATTCCGGTCAGGCCAGAAATCGGGCCACGTCGTCGTGTCGTCGGAAATGGCCAC
>CAZGVT010000227.1:0-5230 GCA_964529255.1 uncultured Alphaproteobacteria bacterium
GCGCAGACGCTGCACGGCTACGGCGCGGCGCAGGGATATTTCACGTTGGAGGCGACGGGTATCCCGTACGTGGCGGGTAATGATTCGTGCCCGGGAACGTACATTCTCTCCCTCCCCTACAGCGATTTCGGTAATACGCTGTGCGCCGACAACGACTGGGAAAAGTGCGGGTCGAGTCTGGCACGCGATGTGGTCTACCGCTTTCAGTCCATGAGTTGTCAGACGCTGTCGGCTTCGCTGTGCGGATCGAGTTTTGACACGCAGATCGAGGTGCGACGCGGCGGGAGTTGCCCCGGGGCCGTGCCAGTGGGATGCAACGACGATTACTGCGGCTTGCAGAGTTTCATGGAATTTCCGGCTACGGAGGGAGAAACTTATTACTTCCTTGTTCATGGCTACGCGAACGGGGCGGGCGCCTATTTGTTTCAGTTATCGGCCACGGCGGGCGGATTGCAGGCCAACGACGTCTGCGAGGGAGCGACGCCGATTCTTTCAGTGCCGTATCAGGATCAGGGCAGTACCAATTGCGCGACGAACAGTCGAGTGAACTGCGTGACCGCGAATAGTCCCGAGGTGTTCTATCGCCTGAATGTGGAGTCGTGCACGGATGTGGTCGCTCGACTTTGCTATTCCAATTATGATACCGGTCTTGAGGTGCGGACGGGCGGAGCGTGTCCCGGGAGCACTCTGGTGGACTGTAATGACGACAATTTGGGCTGCAACCCGGAGGGGTCACTGCAGAGCATCGTGCAGTTCCGCGCCCTGGCGAGCACCGACTATTATTTGATTGTGCACGGCTATGGCGCGAATGTCGGCATCTATGTGCTCGATATCATCGGTTCGACATGCGCGCCGGAGTCCCTGGTCGTACAAAGACAGGGAAACAACGCATCTCTGAACTGGGCGCCGGTGACCTCAACCGGAGCGGTGACGTACCGTGTTTATCGCAGCACGTCACCAGATGTGATTCCGCTGCCCGGAAACTTGATCGGGACGACGGGAACCGCCGCTTACACGGATTTGAATGCCCTCTCGAGTTCGGAGAAGTACTTTTATGCGGTCACTGCGGACGGTCCGGCGCTGGCGGTGAGCGCACCGCCTGAGATTGTGCCCGCGTTGAGCGAATTGGAGGAGAAAGTCGTAAGCCCGGAAGCGCTGCGTGAAATGCGTTCGCGCGTGATTCCGGCCTACATCGATCCGGCTGACATCGGCGGGCCTAATCCGAATAAGTCGGGTTTGTGAGTGCCGACTAAAGTCATTCTCAAAAGTACGGTTGCGTCCAGATTCCGGCCGGGTAACGCGCGGGCAGTGATAACAGCAACTTCGTTAAGGCCGCACTAACCCGTCTCGGCGACACATGACAACTTACTTTCGGGAATCACTATAAGAACCGGGCCGCAGAGATCACGCTACTCAAATGAAAAGGGGCTGACTCAAAAGTATCGAGTTGGCCCCTTTGCTCATTTGTGTCGTTGGCTGATCCAGGTGGAATCACTCATGGAGTGTACCCCATTTTCTGGACAGTCGGGTGTGTTGAGTTAGATGTAGTGTCGGAGGTTGTTTAGATCAGAGCGCATCCCAGAAACATGAGCGGCGAAGTCGATTCGCCGAGCAGGGCCAAGCGCAGATCATCAGCAGACCGCGCAAGAAGTGGTCGCGCCTGACCCCGCCGGAATTGCCAGCGCGTGAGAGGTTCCGGCCGGGTGAAGCACGGAATGAGATCACTCGGACGAAAAGCTTGTGCTGCTTCGCCCGGCTCGGCGTGTCCACCTAACGCGCTCTGATAATTTTGAGATGAGTTCTAATCTCGACCGGCGCGTTTCCGCAGCAGTTTTAGGACTATCGCCGTGTGCACGCACGGCCTGGCGTTCAGCATCGAAGGGGCCGACCCGGGCAGTTCCGGGACGGCCCGCTTTGGTTTTTCGCCTTTCAACTCTGCGGCCTTACTTCGCCGCGCTCATCCTCATCGGGGCAATCTGATCCAGCCGATCCCGTAGTTCGACCAACTCCCGATCGTAGCGCACAGCCTGCTGCGCTATCTGTCCTTCCAGTTTTGAGTTTTGTGTCCGGAGGTTGGCGTTCTCTTTCGCCAGCTCCTGGATCGCCGCAAGCGCGACACCATCAGGATCGAGAGTTGAAATCCCGAGACTGTCTTCACCCAGATGGAACGCCTTCCAAAAATCCTGAGCCATGGGACCGATGTGGCGGATGGTCGGATCGGGCTGCTCCTTGTATCTCCATTCTTTGATCGGTAACTGAGTGACCTTCTCGAGGACAAGCCGCGTGTCCACGGCACGAATGTCCGTCTTTTGCGTACTATCGGACAACGCCGTCCAAGCTGTCGCATTGGGCAGTAACTCGGCGCCGAGGGTCATCGTGGAATTGGTAAAGAAACGCGTGCCGCCCGCCGCGCGGACGCTGAATTGATTGTTTGCCGTAGAAGAAACTCCGGTACCGACAGATGAATTGTCCGACCAAACAAATGCGGCTGTGTGATTTGCGTTTGCATTGCGACCTGCGGCAAAGGCGTACGCGCTACTGGCCGTGTTGTGCCGCCCTCCGGGAACACAAGACCATTGGCCATCGGTGTGATTGGAATCGCTTTCATTCGGTCCGCCACCGCCCATAATGACGGAGTAATCTCCGCGCGCACGATTGTTTCTTCCGCCGGCAACCGTTGCGTAGTTGGCGGCTGCTTCGTTATCCTGCCCGCCCAGCACCGATGCGGCCGTCCCTGCCGCATCGTTCGAAATACCAATGGCGGTAGCGTTTATTCCCGCATTCGAATTGCCGGAACCTGCGTTGAGCTTGCCTGACACCGTCACGTCACTTAGAATCTGTCCGCCGTAAAGTCCGTCCACGGAGTCAAGCGCAGCGAAGACGGAATCCACATACGCTGGCGTCACAACGGTCTCGACACAGCTCTCGGTAGTGTCAATAGACTGCCAGCAACTGCTTCCGGACGGGAGATACACCCCCTCTGTCTGCTGCGTATTGGAGAAGAGATACGTACCGCCGGAGGCCCGCACGACGTACTGATCTTCACCGCTGGAGGCAACATCGGCTGCGGTTGAATCGCCCCACACGAAACTTCCGTGATGAAGTGCACGGGCGCGATAGCCGCCGGCAAACGAAAGCGTGCCGGCGGCATAGTTGCGCTGCCCGCCGGGAACCGTCGCTGCGGTTCCCTCCGCACAGTTGGAATCGTTGGGTGCACCGCCGCCGCCCGAGACAACGGAATAAGCACCGCGCACCCGGTTGGACGAACCGCCTGAAAGTACAGAAGTGGATCCGGTGGCCAGATTATCAATCCCTCCACCCAGCACAGCTCCATTGCCAACCACGACGTTATTGTAGCCGCCTCCGATCACGGCCCAAATCGAATTCGCGGTGTTCCCGTTGCCGCCGGCGATGACCGACATTTGGTTCAGCATGGCATTATTGACTCCGCCGCCAATTACGGAATTGGACTCAGTTATGGTGTTATTTCCGCCACCGGCAATGACTGAAGCGGCGCCGTCGTTCTGATTATTATATCCGCCGCCCACAACTGAAGCGTATCCGTCCGCTGCGTTTTGATCTCCTCCACCGACATGGGCGAAGGCGCCGGTCGCCGAGCTGTTCTGTCCGCCCGTCACGGAGGAAAGAAATCCGGAAACCGTGTGTCCGGAACCGACTGCAACGCGCTCCGTTACGGTTACATCGCCGCTGATCGTTCCTCCGCTCGCCCCGTCCACCGTTCCCACGCGATAGGCATGCGCGACGGAAACGACTTGCTGGCGCGGCGTCATCTCGCTGTTGCTTCCGACCGTCACACCCAGCCAGCGGTTAACGGAGAACGAGTCGGGCAAGGTCGTAATCGAGCCCAGCGTCCGCTGAAACAAGCCGTCCGTGACCACGACGCCGGTGTGCGTTTCAGTCCAGGCGGCAGTGCCGCCGCTCAGTGTGGAGTACAGCTTGAACGTGATCGTCACGGTCGTATCCAGCGGCGTGCCGTCGGGACGCGCGAGTTGGCCTTGATAATTGACGAGCTGCGGAATGGCGAACGCGCTCCCGCAGAGCATGATCGTCGCGAGGACAACTTGAGCAAGATTCTTCATGTTTGGATTCTTCGTTTTGAGGTTTATCGTGTTTCGGTTGACTTCTGTGATTGCTGCTTGTCCGCCATGAGCGACTGCAACATCGATCGCAGTTCCGCAACTTCAGAAGACAGTCTGTCGTTCTGCTTCTTCAGTTCATCGTTTGCCAGCTTTCGTTCATCGCTTTGTCTCGCCAATTCCTGCACCGCTGCGAAGAGCACTCCGTCGGGATCGAGCGTAGAAATCGTCGTGTCGCTCTCGCCGAGACCGAACGCCGCGTAGAAATCCTGCGCCATGGGTCCCATGTGACGAATCGAATCGTCCTGAGACTTGTAATTCCATTCGCGGATATTCAACTGTGCGATCTTGTCCAGCACGCGCTTGGTATTGACCGCCCGGAAATTCTCCTTCTTGGTCGAGTCCGAGACCACCGCCCATGCGCTGCCTCCGGCAGCAAGCTGGACCCCGGACGTGTGAGCACAATTCGAGTAGATGACAGTTCCGCCCGACGCGCCCACGCGGAACTGATTGGTCCCGGTCGAAGCAAGTGCAGTACCGCAGTTGTCGTTCCAGACGAAGCTGACGTCATGATTGGCCTGGGCCTGATGGCCTGCCGCGAGAGAATTGGTTCCAGTGGCTACGTTGTCGTTGCCGCCGGGAACCGTGCTTCCGCTCCCAGTCGCATAATTGAAGCTTCCGCCTCCGACAGTGGCATCTGCAATGGACGCTCCGCCGCAGCGGTTGAACGCGCCGCCGCCGATCGTATTTCGCCCTCCACCAAGCGTGGCGTTGCTCCATCCGC
Source organism: uncultured Alphaproteobacteria bacterium (assembly GCA_964529255.1). Taxonomy (GTDB): domain Bacteria; phylum Electryoneota; class RPQS01; order RPQS01; family RPQS01; genus CAZVXJ01. The sequence continues at coordinate 4,882 of CAZGVT010000227.1, forward strand.
CCGCAACAACGTCCTGATCTCCCGCGGCCGAATTGGAGTCCGATAGACCTCCGCCGCCACCTCCGCCCACAAACGAGTACATTCCGCGTGCTCGATTGCGACCGCCGCCACCAACCGTCGCACCGGTGTTGGACGCTATGTTCGACGCACCTCCGCCGATAAACGTCATCGTGCCGGTCGCGCTGTTCGCTTCCCCGCCGCAGATGGTCGCCGCGGTCTGGGAAGCGATATTCCCGCCGCCGCCACCGATCATACTCTCCACTCCGCCGGCGTGATTGTGTAATCCTCCCAATATCGAGCTGTATAATCCACCCGCCGAATTCGAATCTGCCAGAGTTGAACTTCCTCC
>CAZGVT010000228.1:0-5198 GCA_964529255.1 uncultured Alphaproteobacteria bacterium
GCGACTTTCTTTGTATGCCCGTTCCAACTCTTCCGACTGCGAAAGCTGGTCACGCACAACTGAAAGCTGCTGTTCCAGAAATTGCCTGATATCCGTGATCTCACCGCGCGCTTCCTGAAGCGAATACCGGTAGTATTGCTCCGCGATCGCATTGGCAAGAAAAGCGGCTTCAAACGGCGTGTGTGCCGTGCAGTGAACCCGAATCACGTCCGTGTCTTTCAGCCACTCCACTCTCGTTGCTGCGCGCAGCCCGGCGACACGGCTGTCGAACGTAATCGGATGCCCTTCATTGTCCATCTCACGCATGCACTCAAGCTCGTTCCGGTAGGGAGAATTCGACAGCGCGCGCAAAACATCTTCCGCTATTCGCCGGCTTTGAAGCACCTCGACCGCGTTCAAGTTCCGAGCCTTCTGCATGACCGGCTCGGGTCTGAACTCCAGCAGCCGCGTCTCCATCTGGTTGGTCTCGCGAATGACAAGACTCGCCGAAGCCGAATACTGCGGCTGCATGCGGAAAGTGAGAAACGTCACCGCACCCACGACGGCAATGAAGGAGACAATAATCACCCAGCGCCCGCGAAACAATATGCGCAGGTACTCCGATATCTGCTGGGAGGCGTCTCTGTGTTCGATAGACTGATCGCGCATGAGTGCTATTACCTACTGCTTCATCAACGAATTCACCGTTCGATCCGCCGGATTGGCCGAGACCGAATCCGGGTGAATCTCCCGGTCAATCTGTTCGGCAAGTCTTTTCGATCCGCCGAACGAAAATCCATACCTTGCGAAAAACACCAATCCGAGTACCGTCAACGGAAGATAGTTGAGCCCGTGCAACAGAATGGCGAACCCAACCGCCCGATCCCCCGGCACGCCAAACAAACTCAATCCGAGAACGGCCACTCCGTGGTAAGTCCCGACCGCGCCCGGCGCGCCCGGTATGACAAACCCGAACGTCGTCATCACCAGGGTGACCAGCGTCGCGCCGAGCAGATTCCGCTCCACTTGAGGAAATTCCGGCGAAACCAGCCCGACGCTCTTCATGACGAGGAAAACCATGACCGTATAAAGCGTCCAAAGTCCCAGCGAACTGATCGCCAGCGAGGCAAACGTCTCGCGCTTTCCCAGAACGGTAAGCCCGTCGGTAAATTTGTGAAGCAGGCTCAGCAGAGGCCGCGACACTTTTTCGGGAAGTATTCCCAACATCCGATCCGCAAATCTCATCGCGTGACTGCGGTCTACCGCAAGCCAGACGAAGAACCCCGTCAACAGAAACGCCGCACCCGCACTCGCCCATGCCGCCTTCTGCACTGCACCGGGAAGCGGAAACAACAACAATGCGGCTCCGATGAAGGGCGCCATGAAGAGCAAGTCTATGAGACGTTCGAGCACAATGCTACCGAATGCCGCCCCGCGCGAGAGGCCCGATAGTTGAAACACTACTTGTGCCCGGTACAGTTCTCCCATCCGCAGCGGCAACACATTGTTCGCCATGTAGCCGATGCACATCGCGCCGAATACCTGACTGAATCTCATCTTCACGAGCGGATTCAGCATCAGCCGCCAGCGCCAGGCGCGCATGAAAAGCGTCACCACAAAAAACAGCCCGGCAAGGAATATGTATCTCCAATCCGCCGTCGCAATCACTCGCCCAAGATCGTCGACCGAAAATCGAAGCTTGCCGAACAAAGCCTCGCCGATCCCAACGTCGCCTGCAAACAGCGATGCAATCCGCGGACTGAATATCGTCAAATAGAGAAAGATCAAACTGAGGCCGACGCCGACCAGCACTTTCGGTGAGCGCATACCGTTAGCTACCGATCACTCTTGTCGAACCGAAAATCGATCCGGTTCTCGTCCGGAACTTCAGGGGGAAGGAAAAGAGCGTCGTCAATCTCCTGATTCTCAGTCCACTCATCGATTTGATATACCGCTGATGTGCCGTCGATTTGCTCGAACCGCAGTACGTTTGGAACCAATGCATTCCTGGCGAATTCAAGCACGATGGTTTGTGGAGCCGATGCATCGTCCGAAGCAAGATACAAGATGCGGGTCCCGTCTTCGCGCTTCGTCAAATCCTTCGCCCTCAGCTCCGTCCGCAAATTTAACAGCATCGCTTCCGGTGACCAGTCTTCGCGTTCAACCACGCGCTCGAGAATCAGTGTGTTTTGCGCCTTCAAGTAGCGCCACTCGTCCGCACCTGATTCGCACAGCGTCCACTCAGGCGTCTCGTGCAGAAACTGAGCGGGTCGGAGAAATACCATGCGTCCAACCAATGGACCATCCGTGAGCGCCGTGCCGCTTGCCGAGTACTTTAGTTCCAGCGACTTCGTCGATTGCAAATGCCGTTCCAAATCGGCATACAACTGTTCGCCGGGAGTCCGGGCAATGCAGTGGGAAGTCCCACCGAAAACTAGAATGGCTACGAGACTATAGATCGCCATTCCCATCGAGATACCTTTCGTCCACCAATACCGCGCGCGCTTTGGAACCGTCAAACGGTCCGACAATGCCCGACCGTTCGAGTTGATCGATGAGTCGCGCGGCCCGACTGTAGCCAACTTTCAACCGCCGTTGCAAAATCGAAACACTTCCTTGACCGGTTCGTATGACAATTCTCGCCGCCTCGGCAAACAGCGGATCCCGCTCGTTAGGATCGATTGCCGAACCGGACAGTTCCATCGCCTCGTCCGGCTCCACGGGAAGGATCAATTTGTCGAGTGGAGTCGGTTGCTTCACGATGTGAGTAATGACGCGGGAAATCTCGGTCGAGGTGAGCAGCGCACCCTGTACGCGAATCGGAGCGGGCTCTTCAGGATGTTGAAACAGCATGTCGCCCTGCCCGAGCAACATTTCCGCACCGTTCGTATCAAGAATCGTGCGCGAGTCGACTTTCATCGCCACTCGAAATGCTATACGCGCAGGGAAATTCGCTTTAATCACTCCCGTAATCACATCGACCGACGGTCGTTGTGTTGCCACAACAAGATGGATCCCAACGGCACGCGCAAGCTGCGCAAGTCTCGCGATTGGTTCTTCCACCTCCCGCTGTGCAGTGACCATCAGATCCGCCAACTCATCGATCACCACGACCACGTAGGGAAGCGGCTTGTCTCCTTCCATCGCGTCCGTCTTCACCATTTCGTTGTATTCGGCGAGATGCCGCGCGCCTTTTTCCGCAAGCAGATCGTATCGTCGCTCCATTTCGAGAATACAGCTTCGCAATACTTTGACCGCCTCGTCGGGACGCGTGACCACATATTCCGAAAGATCGGGTCGATGAGTGACGTGGTGATTTCGTAACTCGTTGTAGCCTGCCAACTCCAATTTCTTCGGATCAACCAGCACGAGCTGCACGTCATCCGGAGTTGCGCGTAACAATATCGACGTGATGATGGAGTTAACACATACCGACTTGCCTGAGCCCGTCGTCCCCGCAATGAGCAGGTGCGGCAAGGTCGCCAGATCGCTGACGAAAATATCTCCCTGCACGGTACGGCCCAGCGCAATGGTCAACTTGGAACCGGAATTTTGCCAGGGAGCCGATTCCGCAACTTCCCGGAAGGTGACAATCGCCGCCTTCACATTGGCCATTTCCACTCCGACTGCGGCAACTCCGGGGATAGGAGCGAGAATGCGCAAACCGCGCGCGCGAAGCGCAAGAGCGATGTCATCGGCCAGCGCTTCGATGCGCGAGACTTTCACACCGGGAGCAGGTTCCAGATCAAACCGCGTAATTACCGGACCGGGATTCACCCGTACGACTTTCGCCTGCACTCCGAAAGTCTGCAGAGTCTTTTCCAACAGTTCCGAGTTCTTCTGCTGCTCCTCCAATGACATGCCCACTTCCTGACCGGACTTGGGCGCATTGAACAGATCGAGCGGAGGGAAGACATATCCCGTGCGATCTTCAATCCGCATGGCGATCTGTTGTGGAATGAGTTTCTCGCGCCTCAGCGGAGCCGTCTTCGAAAGATCGTGAATCTCCCTGCCGGGCTTGCCGTCGCCCGAAATTGTCCCTTCAGGCGGCAGAGGAACCTCCGCGGCAGCGACATTCGTCGTCGCCGCATCCTGCGGAGCGCTCCGGGTCCACCATGTGCCGACCGAAGGCAATTTCATGCCGCCTGCGCGATTAATCGCTGTGTTGACACGATGCTCAAACCAGTTTCCAAATTCACGAATGTACACTGCGCTGATCACAAGTACGAGCAAGATCATGACCGCCATCGCGCCGAACCCGCCTAACAAGTCACGGAGAAATCCAGCCGCCTCAAATCCAAAGCTGCCGGAGTGCGGATAGAGCGACGAAACCTCCGCTCCCCATAGATTTCCGACCAAACCGCAAAATGCCGATAACCAAATAGAGAGCGCCGCAATAAACACGGAAAGTTGAAATGCCTTCTTCCAATGCCAATGCCGCACCAGAGTCCAACCCCATGCGCCGACGAGTGCGGCGATGCCGATCGAGGCCCACCGCCCAAAGCCGAGAATGACCAGGCCATAGGACATAACGGCTCCGGCATAGCCGATCCAGTTATGACCGTGGCTTTCGTCCCAACGCGGTGAGTCTTCGACGGAGAAACTCACCACCGACATGAACATGAGCGTAGCGATCACCAAGAGCGCAAGTCCCCAAAGGAATGCAGCCGATGATAGTCGCTCAGTGGGAGAAGCGGTAGTCGCTCGCGACGGCATGAAGCCGTATTCCTTTCACTTTTCCTTCAATCCAAGCCGGGACGATTGGGTGAGTATCCACTCGGGAACAGTAGACCAGATCATCGGCAAAGCCGATAGAAGCGAGGTATGCGCCGTGGCTGCAAAGGCGCATCAATGACAATAGATCATGGGCGTAATGGCGGTACAGTGCCTTCGCCGCACGAGCGCTGTCGGATAAACTTATGCGACCTTCGAGCGCATCCTCGAGACCTTCGACGACCTTTCCGGCGAACGCAAAATCCTCGAGACAAAACTGCTCATGTTTGCCCGCACAGAGCAGAGCCACGTGTTTGCGGTCCGCCAATAGCTGCTTCAATACCGCCGAGTAGTTGTTGAAGCAGCCGACATATACGTTATCCGCCGACTTGCAGCGAACGATCAACGGCGCGCCATTGGTGGATGAGAACACGATGCTCCGACCGTTGACCGCGGCATGAGTAAATTCCGGCGGCGAATTCGACAGGTCGAAGCCCTCGATCAGC
>CAZGVT010000229.1:0-4017 GCA_964529255.1 uncultured Alphaproteobacteria bacterium
CCACTGGAACACCAGTTAAATCAACTCCGTCCCCATGCCCCAAGCGGGCAGATTCTGGCATTGAGAGTTACGAGATCGCAGCAAGCTCTCGAAAACCTTACCAGAGTTATCATATTTAGCGTGTAAAAACAAATACTTGCATCTTTGGGCTGGGAGGGCTATATTGGTTCGAGTCGCGTCGGAGGAACACGGCGACGGTGTGGCTATGTCGCACAATAGAAGATTAAAGAATCCGATAATCCGTTTAACCCGATCGGGCGTATGGAAACTCCAGCCATCTCCGTGACTTGGATTTGAGAACCGCAGTTGAATAGCCAAATCGATCAAACTTGCCCTCCGGAGACAGCCGCGAGTGTCACGGATTGGTGGGACGGGCGAAACGGGCAAAGTCCGGACTACTTGAAGTCGAACTTTCCGTGTCGTGCGGCATGTCCTGTTGGAACCAATGCGGGTGGCTACGTCAGTCTGATCGCGCAGGGGAAATATGAGGAGGCATATTTTCTTGCGCGCAGGCCGAATCCTCTGGCTTCAATCTGCGGGCGGATTTGCGCCCATCCATGCGAATCGGCCTGCCGTAGGAAGGATATTGATCAACCCATCGCCATCCGTGCGCTGAAGCGATTCGTGACTGAACGGTTCGGCGTCGAGAGTGCACGCAAGTATGAAGCAATTGATCGATGTGTCGAGCGGCCGCGGCCCCCGGCTGCGAAACCGGGACAGGTCGCCGTCATAGGCAGCGGGCCGGCGGGACTCGCCTGCGCGCACGATCTGGCGCTGATGGGTCACCGTGTCGAAATTTTCGAGGCGGCTCCGCTCGGGGGAGGGATGATGCGCTTGGGAATTCCGGAGTACCGACTTCCCCGGGAATTGTTGCAGGCCGAAGTGGACTACGTGGCGCATCTTGGAGTGCAGTTCCACTACAATTGCGAGATCGGTCGAGATGTGAGCCTGGATGAGTTAACACGCAGGTTCGACGCCGTCTTCATCGGGGCAGGCTGTCGTCGAGGGCGCGGCCTGGGAATACCCGGTGCAGATCTGAAGGGGGTAATTACAGCCGTTGATTTTCTGCTGCAGGCAAATCTTGGAATCGCCGTGGAGATCGGCGAACGCGTGGTGGTAATCGGTGGGGGAAGCGTTGCCTATGATGCGGCACGGAGCGCACGGCGATATGGCGGGACGTCGGAACCTGACGAAGAGCATCACAATCTTGCGATTGACGCCGCAACTCTGGCGGCAAAGGTTCTGAAACGCGATGTGACTATGGTCGTGATGGAGTCGCGGGAAGAAATGCCTGCCGATCCACAAGATATTGAAGAAGGCTATGAGGAGGGGGTGAAGGTCCTGAATCGGCGCGGCCCCCAAGCTCTCGTGGGGAGCAACGGCAACGTCATGGCTGTGCGATCTCTGGACGTCGAGCGTGTCTTCGATGAGATGAAGCGTTTCAGTCCCGTGATGATACCCGGGACTGAAAAGGAGATAACTTGCGATACCGTAATCCTGGCGGTGGGGCAGGTTGCGGACCTGGACTTCCTCGGCGAGAATCATGGGATTGACGTCACGCCACGCAAACTGGTTTCAGTCGACCCTCGAACGCTGGCGACCTCGCGCCCGGGCGTATTTGCAGGAGGTGACGTGGCGTTTGGACCGCGTGTGGTGATCTCGGCAGTGGCGGACGGCCGATTGGCCGCCAAGTCAATCGACTCCTACTTGACCGGTCGTACAGATGACGCGCCTGCGCTTCGGATGCGCGTGTTCGACACGTTTGGCTACGACCATCCGTTCGCAAGAGGCGACTACGAGGCGATTTCCCGGAGACCAACGCCCAAGGCGGAGGTGCATCGCCGGACTATGGCGGAAGAGGTCGAACTTGTCCTCTCGGAACGCGAGGCTCGGATTGAGGGCGAGAGGTGTCTTCACTGCTGGGTGAATACGATCTTCGACTCGTCGGCCATGGAGGGGAGCGAGTGCATTCAGTGCGGCGGATGCGTGGATGTTTGCCCCGAGGAATGCATTGATTTGGTGTCGCTACTGAGGCTTGAACCCGGCGAGAAGGAGCAACTCCCTTTGAGACTTCCGAACGCCGCGCCTCTGGAGTTGCTGAACAGTCCTTCGGGCGCGATGCTTCTGAAGGATGAGACGGCTTGCATTCGCTGCGGGCTATGCGCGAGACGATGTCCGGTCGGGTTGATCACAATGCAGGCATTCTATCGTGAGGAGGAATATGGGATCATGCAGATGGCGGAGCACGTTCTGTAAGCGGACGAAGAAGGAGTACAGCAGAGATGCCTCTTTTAGATGACATAGGTGTTCCGATCGAAGAGTCGGAACTCAATCGCCGCAAGTTTCTCAAACTGTTGAGCGGGGGAGCGCTCTCCCTGGCCATGGCGGGCACGGTCATTACCTCGGTAGAGTATCTGTCCCCGAACGTGTTGTTTGAGGATGAAACGCGATTTCGCATACGCCGGCCCGAAGAAATTGCCGTGGGTACGGTGATCTATCTTCCGAAGCAGAAAACCTATGTGGTGCGAAAGCCCGAAGGCTTCATTGCGTTCACGACCGTTTGCACCCACTTGGGCTGTATGACGCGGTACGAGCCGGAGAACAACCGAATCTTCTGTCCGTGCCACGGCAGTCAATACACGACCGAGGGAGTTGTGACGGCTGGTCCTGCTCCAAAGGCTCTGCCGCGGATCGAGATTGTGCTTGAGAAGGGTTTTCTGGTTGTGAACACCCGCAAGCAAGTCGGCCCGGAGTATCTCCTGGAATACACGGCATGAAAGCGAAGCAGTCACTGCGCGGAAGATCCCTTGCCTTGCTCATGCAAAGCAAGGCGTGGCGCTCTCTGTTTCGTCACGGTTTCACCGAGACGAACCGCAATCGCTCGCTGATGGTATTTACCAATTTCTTCCTGCACATTCATCCGGTGAAGGTTCGATTACGGGCGATCGCCTTCGGGCGGACTTTCTATCTCGGAGGACTGTCAGGCGTTACGGCGTTCGTGCTGACGGTCACCGGGTTGTTTTTGATGTTTTACTACAGACCGGCCGTTCCACAAGCGTATTACGACATGAAGGATCTGCAGTTCGTCGTGTCCGCCGGCGTGTTCATACGGAACCTGCATCGCTGGTCGGCCCATGCGATGGTCGCTCTGGTGTTTCTGCACATGGTTCGCGTATTCTTTGCAGGGGCATATCGCCCGCCGCGGGAATTCAACTGGGTGATCGGTGTTTTGCTTTTTGTGGTGACATTGTTACTTTCATATACCGGGTACCTGTTGCCATGGGATCAGTTGGCTTTTTGGGCGGTGACGGTCGGCACCAATATGGCGGATGCGACTCCCTTTATTGGTCCGCAGATCAAGTTTCTGATGCTTGGTGGCAATGCGCTTGGCGAAAATGCTCTGATTCGCTTCTACGTGATTCACTGCATCCTATTGCCGGGCGTCCTCTATCTGCTGGTTGCCGTCCACATTTGGCGCATCAGAAAAGACGGGGGAATTCATTTGCAGAAGCGTGAGAGCAAGCAAGACCGGCCGGGAGTTGCCATGAGAACGGCGGAGCGGGAGTCGCTTGCCCGGAAAGTGACGGCGGACGAATGAAAGACCAGACAACCGTATTCACTCTGGCGTCCGGCGAGGATGCTCGGAAGGACCCCGTGCGCCTGCTCGTAGTGCAGGGCGAGGCGCGGCCTGCTGTTGATGCCACGGACGAGCCGATGGTGATGACCGTTCCGCATTTGCTTCTCCGAGAGCTCATTACGTTGGTCGGCGCATCTCTATTTCTGGTGGTGTTGTCCCTGATATTCGACGCGCCGCTTGAAGAGCTCGCGTCAGCGGAGAAGACCCCGAATCCCGCGAAGGCGCCGTGGTATTTTCTCGGACTGCAGGAACTCCTGCATTACTACCCGCCCGTCATCGCGGGGGTAATCATCCCGACCGCGGTGGTCATTGCATTGATCGTGATTCCATATTTCGACGTTAACCTTCATCGCCGGCCACTCTGGACGGGAAACCGGCGG
>CAZGVT010000229.1:4027-5148 GCA_964529255.1 uncultured Alphaproteobacteria bacterium
CGGGGACGATTGGTATATTGGTGGCTCGCGACGATGGCGACCGCCGTACTCTTTTTGGTATCGGGCAAGCATCCGGTGTGGGTATTGGCGGGTTGTGTTTGGTTTGTGGGAGTCCTGGGGACGATTGGCGCGTATCCCGGACCATGGGGCGCGCTCGGCCGATGGGCGAGCCGGAAAAGTCTGTCGTTCTGGGTCTTCTTCTGGTTTCTTTTAGCGGTCACGGTTCTGACGATTATCGGCACCTTGTTCCGCGGACCGGGTTGGAGTTTCACTCTGCCGTGGAGGGACGGAATCTACTAATGCGCGACCGAAAGATCATACCGGACTCGCTCTCGACCGGCAGAATGCTGGCGATCCTCGGCTGGCTTTCGTTGGTCTTTGTCGGCGCGCTCGCCATTGCTCCGGCAAAGAGCCACTTCAGGGAGTGGAGAACACATCAGGTTGACTACAACGCGTTAAGCGCAAGCTCCGGTGTCTCCGCGATGGACGTGAAGATCTATCAGAAATGGAACAAGAGGCTTGATGTCGTGGATCGCTGCACGTCGTGCCACGTCGGCATGGGAGCGTCCGAACCGATTCAGGGCCATCCAGTTTATGGCGCGCATCCGCCAATTCCGCATGATCCCGCCGATTTTGGCTGCACACCGTGTCATGGGGGCCAGGGGCGGGGTTCGACGAAAGAAGACGCGCACGGTATCGTAAAGTTCTGGGAAGAACCGATGCTCGATTTGCGGTATGCTGAAGCGGGCTGCGGCACTTGTCACGGCTTCTTTTTCACACCCTCCGACAAACGGATGACCGCAGGGGAAAACCTGTTCCTCCGGTATGACTGCATTCGCTGCCATCTGATCGGCGGGAAGGGTCGCCTCGGAGGTGTGGACATTTCGACCGTGGGCTACAAAGGATTCAGCAAGGAATGGCACGGGCGTCATCTGCAGATTCGCGACAGCGTGAACGCTTCCCCGTGGCTGGAAAGCTACGGGCCAATTTCGCCCGAGGATGTCGCGGACATCAGTGTCTACTTGAATACACTGGTCGGTGCGCCGCGTTTGATCAAGGCGCAACTGGCGGCCCAACGATTTGGATGCCGTGGCTGCCACGTGATTGACGGAGTCGGGGGG
>CAZGVT010000230.1:0-5137 GCA_964529255.1 uncultured Alphaproteobacteria bacterium
CAGTGAATCCTGAATTCGGCACTATGGCGGATTTCAAGCGTGTGGTCACGAAGGCGCATGAACTCGGCATGTTTGTCATCCTCGATTGGGTGGCGAATCATTGCGCCTGGGACAACCCACTCGTAAAGGAGCACCCGGACTGGTTCACAAGAGATTCCACCGGCAACATGGTGTCGCCGGTGGCGGACTGGTCGGACGTTGTGGACTTCGATTTTTCGAAGCCCGAACTTCGTGAATACATGATCGAGAGCATGAAATTCTGGATTCGCGAAACGGATGTCGACGGTTTCCGTTGTGACGTGGCCGGAATGGTGCCATTGGAGTTCTGGAATGCACTGCGACCTGCGCTCGAATCCGTCAAGCCGGTCTTCATGCTCGCGGAAGATGAGAATCCCGCGCACCACTCGCAGGCATTCGATGCAACCTATGGATGGGAGCTTGTGCATCTCATGCCTCGTATCGTCAAGGGCGAGCAACCCGCATCATCATTGGCCGCATATTTCGTGCGAAACCGCGAACGCTATCCGGTCGATGCCTATCGAATGTACTTTACGGATAACCATGACGAAAACTCATGGAATGGTACGGTTGAAGAGAGACTGGGACTGGCCGCGCGCGCATTCGCCGTGCTTGCCGCCACTGCGTCAGGGATACCCCTCATCTACAGCGGACAGGAATCCGGACTCAATCGGAGACTGAAGTTTTTCGAGAAAGACTCAATCGACTGGAAAGACTATCCGTTACAACCTTTCTACGAAAAACTACTTTCCTTGAAGCGCACCCATCCGGCTTTGGGTAACGGAGCGAGCGGCGGAACGATGCGAGACCTGCAAACCGCCGATTCATTGCGAATCTATGCCTTTGAACGGGAGAAAGAAGGCCGGCGCGTTTGCACGATCCTCAATCTCTCTCCGGACTCTACCGAATTTCGCCCGACTCCTGGGTTTCAGTTTCGCGGCCACAATCTTTTCGACTCACAGCAGATTATTTTTGAAGAGTCTTCCGAAGTTCTCTTGGAGCCGTGGGGCTACCGAGTTTGGGTGTCTGACTAAGAGCGATGTAAATTAGCATAGTGACAAGGCCCCGTCGGCATGACGGGGCTTTCTGTATATGAGCTGTAAAACTCGCGTCTGAAGAGTTATCGATATGCCTAACTGTCGGATTCATTTGTTCACCAACTTGGCGCATTTACATAATGCTGACTTGACAACAAGATTCTGTACCCCTATATTAGAACTCATCTCACGAACATCCGTTGGGGCGGGTCTCTTAGTCCGCCTGAGTGAGTCGCAGTAGACTCTCAGGACCGACTATCAATGGCGACGCAAACCGACTTTTCGCATTCCGTCCTCGGCCGGACCGGGATTCCGGTAAGCCGATTGGGTCTGTCTGCCAGCTACTGGCCCGGGCGGCGGGCGGTACACTTCGCACTGGACCATGAGGTCAACTTTTTCTTCGGCTACGCTTGGGACTTTCAATCGGTCCGGGTGCTGCGCGATCTGCCGTCGGCGGACAGAGCTAAGATCGTGATCGCCACCGGTGCTTACAATTGGATCTGGACTCACTCCGATATCCGCAAGAGTCTCGAAAGAAGACTGCGCCAGTTCAAGACGGACTGTATCGACGTGTTCCTGTTCCTCGGCGTGATAAAGCCGGAGCAACTGCGGGAAATTGTCATCGCGGATCTGCTCAAAATTCGCGAAGAGGGTAAGGTCCGCGCAATCGGACTGTCCACCCACGTCCGGAAATTCGCCGGACGGCTCGCGCGCGAAGGGCTGCTCAACACTCTGATGATTCGTTATAACGCCGCGCATCGCGGGGCGGAGACGGACATCTTCCCGCATCTTGAGAAACATAATCCCGGTCTTTTTGCCTATACCGCCACACGCTGGGGCTATCTTCTGCGTCGCCCGCGGCATTGGCCGAAGAGCGAACCGGTCCCCACTGCGGGACAATGCTACCGTTTTGTGCTTTCCAACGAGAATGTCGACATCTCTTTGACCGTACCCCGAAGTCTGCGCCAAGTTCAGCAGAATCTCACCTGTCTCGAGCAGGGACCAATGAGCGAAGATGAGATGGCGTTCATGCGACGCTTCGGCGACACCGTTCATAGTAAGGGACACTACTTCATGCAGCCCGCTGAGCGCAACTAAGCCGGTTCTGTCTTCGTCTTGATTGAATCAGTACCCCCACAGTCACATTTTTGCACGAAGTCTATGCACGCTCTTCGCCCCATTGTCTCAATCGTCCTGCCAATTGCAATGCTGCTCTCATCCTGCGCGGGATCCCGCCCCGTCACATCCGTGCGGCGGACGCACGAGTTGCTTCAAAGTGTTCTCTGGATGCAGCGGGCAGCAGAATTCGACGCTGCATGTAAGTCGGTATATCTGGGTGCGCTGGTATCACTGAATACCGCGATTGCGGACAAGAGCTGGTCCGCCGCAACCGAGCAAACCGGCGACTTTTCGGCCAAACCGCCCGCAATCATCGTGGATGTTGATGAGACTGTCTTGGACAACAGCCCTTACGAGGCGCGATTGATCGAAAGCAATCGTGCTTTCCCGGACGGCTGGGATAGCTGGTGTTGCGAGGAGCAGGCGCGCGCCGTTCCCGGCGCGCTCGACTACCTTCGCGAAGCGGACAAACTTGGGGTCGCCGTATTCTATGTGACCAATCGGGATAAAGCTCTCGATGAGTGCACCTGGCGAAATTTGCGTACAGTGGGTTTTCCGCAAACCACCAGCGCCGAGCAGGTCCTGAGCAAAGATGAGCGCGACGATTGGGGATCGGACAAGGGTTCGCGCCGCGCGTACGTCTGTCGCACGCACCGGGTCGTCCAAATCGCCGGGGACAATTTGGACGACTTTTTCGGATACAAGCTCACCGAAGCACAGCGCGATTCCATCACGCACTCGAGAAGCGCGTGGTGGGGTACGCGCTGGTTCATGTTACCGAATCCCGCCTATGGCAGCTGGGAACGAGCCATGTTGAATTACGACTCCTCCCTGCCCGACTCGGTGGTCTTGCGCAGAAAGTATGAAGAACTCGAATCCCTCCGATAGTGCTCATCCCAAAAACAAAAGAAGTGATTTTGGACTCGCCGAGACGGGTTAGCACAGCGACATCAATAGCGTTCGCACGAATGACCTGTGCGTTACCCGCCCGGAATCTCTCCTTTCAATCAGGAGATTCGCGTTCCTCTCGCGTGTTCTTGGGATGCGCTCTATGCCACCGGTCCACCTGCAGCATCGAAGTATTTCCACCCCTCCAATAGACTAATTCACAAACTCTGGGAAGCGGAGGTTCACATGCGCAGCTATCTTGTTCTATTCTTGCTAATCGCAGGCTGCTTGTCAAACGCAACACGCTTGTGGGGAACTGTCCGGAGAGTCCCGTCCGAATACGCGACAATTCAGACGGCGATCACGGCATCCGCCGATCATGACACGGTGCTGGTCTCTCCCGGACGGTACTACGAGAACATTGACTTTCGCGGCCGGAATATCGTGGTCGCAGGTGAGTTCCTGTCCTCGAACGATCCGCTCGATATTGTAAGTACGATCATTGACGGAAGTCAACCCGTGCACGAGGATACCGCTTCGTGCGTACTGCTGATTTCAGGGGAGGACTCGACGGCACAGTTGGTCGGCTTCACCCTGACCGGTGGTTCGGGAACGGCCCTCGTGGACCAGGACAACGGTTTGACCTATGTCGAGGGTGGTGGTGTGATCATCGAAGAGGCTAATCCGGTGGTCCGCAACAACTTCATCGTCGCAAACAGCGCGACTCGCGTACCGCAGGGGATTTCGAGTGCCGGAGGCGGAGGTGTCCGCGCAGGATTTGGTGGCGCGACCATCACGGGAAACGTGATCATCGGCAACACCGGACGATACGGTGCGGGAGTCGTTGTCAATTACGACGATACACGAGTCACCAACAACATCATCGCGATGAACAGTGGTGGCCAGGACTATGGTGGCGGCGGTCTCTGGTTGAATGGAAACACTCAAACCTGCACCGCTGCGAATAACACAATTGTTGGAAATTTCTCTGCGGGTCGCGGTGGTGGAATTCGGGGCGGCGGCATGACTTTGGATGGCACGAATAATGTCGTCTGGGGCAATCGCTCCGTTCAAATTGGACCGCAGATTTCCGGAAATGCCGTTACGCATTGCGAGTATTGCTGCGTCGCCGGCGGCTACACGGGTGAGGGAAACATCACAGAGCATCCGGATTTTGTGGCGACTGCTCTGGCACTCGCGCCTCAGTCGCCATGCCGGAATGCGGGGCATCCGGATTCGCTGTACAACGACCGCGATGGCTCACGAAACGATATCGGCTCAAGTGGCGGACCGGATGCAGCGCTTGTGCCGGACTTTAACTGGTCGGATATTTACTTTGCCGACAATCTGGTCGGTTTCGCAGCCTCCGCGCCTGGCGTGCCGGTCGACGTTTCATTCGTGTTCGAGAATCGCGGAATCAGCGGTCTGTGGATTGAATCGGCGGAAGTAAGGGAGCCGATCGCGGATGTCGTCAGCATTCTCAGCTTTCCGAATCTCGTCATGCCGTTCCTCACCGACTCAATTCGATTTCGCTGGACACCGGAAGTGGAGTTTATCGACACCGCGTATGTTTTCCACTCCGACACCACAATAGAGAACCCGCTGCAACTCATTCTTCACGGAACAATTGAAACCTCAGCGCGAGAACATGGGTCCGCTGCTCTTGGTATCCAATTGTCCGAACCTTGGCCGAATCCGTTCAACTCCGCAACGTCGCTTGACCTCGATCTTCCTTACGCGACGCACGCGACAGTGGAAGTTTTTGATCTCCTCGGACGCAAGGTCGCCACATTGACCGATCAGCAACTTGACGCCGGCCTTCACCCGATCCGTTGGCAACCGGCGGACCTCGCGACCGGCCAATTCATCATACGTGCAAATATATCCGGGCGCTTACTCCAGCGCAACGTAATTTTATTAAAATAGCAATTCACGGCGACTAACTAGGCAAAAACCGGCCGCAGAAACTCCGCAGCCGGTTTGCATGATTGGACAAAGGCCCGAGCCGTGTTGGCTGCGTGCCGCCGACCGTCCGGAAGATAGCCCCGAGCCGTGTTGGCTGCTTGCAGCCGACC
>CAZGVT010000231.1:0-868 GCA_964529255.1 uncultured Alphaproteobacteria bacterium
CCGATACGGTGGTCGTGACGGCGGACAATTCGCCCGTGGAAGTCGATATTGCCGTGGAGCGTACGGAGATTGCGCTGATTGACGACGACGCGGGAGAAGATTATGAGACTTTCTTTTCGAGTGCGCTGTCGCCGCTTGATCGCCGGATTAGATATTGGGAACGCGCTTCGGGACTAACCGGATCGCTCGTCTCAATTCCGAACGTGATTTGGTTTACCGGCGATGACTCTGTTACGACTTTGCTGTCCTGGGATGAGACCACGCTCACCGAGTATCTCGCGTCGGGCGGGCATCTGCTGCTAACGGGTCAGAATATCACGGAAGATCTCGGCGCATCATCCGCGTTTCTCACTCAAACACTGCGCTGTTCCGTCCGCACTCATGACACGAACATTCGCACGGTGAATCTGACCTCCGGGCACGCTCTCGCGGACAGTATGCGACTCGTGTTGCAGGGAACTCAAGGAGCGAACAATCAGAACAGCACGTCTTCGCTCTGGGTTTTGCCGGGCAGCGAGGCCGTTTTCGAGTATGCCGGCGCCAGCCCCGAGGTTGCGGGCGTAACCGGCGCGCACAACTCGGGCAAGTATATGTTTCTCGGGTTCGGAGTCGAAGCGATCTCAGGCGCGAATAGCAGCACCACACGATCCGAGTTTTTCGACGCGCTGATGGTATGGTTTGAATTGTCAGGTGCAGAAAAGTCTCCACCGGGCATTCCGGCGTCGCTTCAATTATCGCACAACTATCCCAATCCGTTCAATTCCGGCACAACAATTCGCTTTATCGCCCCGCTCGGAACCTCACAAGTGGACCTCGGCATTTTCAATCTGCTTGGCCAGCAAGTAACTTCATTGTATTCCGGAGCCGG
>CAZGVT010000231.1:878-5137 GCA_964529255.1 uncultured Alphaproteobacteria bacterium
GCACGGGCACAGAAATTACGATCGCCTGGGACGGCAGGAATCAATCCGGACAGACTGCTGCGAGCGGTGAATATCTGCTGCGGCTGAATGCGGACGGTCGGACAATCGCACACCGGATTCACTTGATCCGGTAATCGCGAGTGCCGGGACTTTTCAAGTTTCGTCGCGGCAATCCCGGGCAGGTACTGGCCTGGGCGACCTACGACTTCGCCAATTCCGCCTTTGCCACGACAATTCTGGCGGTCATTTTTAACGCATACTATGCCGGCGTTGTCGCGGGGGGGGCGGCGGGAGTGCAAGTCTTTGGCGCGAACGTGCCCGGCGCTACGTTGTTTTCGTGGTTCGTTTCGGCCTCAATGGTGTTCACGGCGCTGCTGTCTCCCATCCTCGGAGCGATCTCCGATATCGGCGGGCTGAAAAAGCAGATGCTCTTAGCTCACGTGGTCGTGGGCGTGGCAGCGACGACGGCGCTGTACGGCGTGCATGAAGGCGACTGGTTGTTGGGCGGGTTGCTCTTTCTTTTCGGCCAGATTGCGTTCGCCGGTGGAAACGTGTTTTACAACGCAATGCTCTATGACATCGCCGCGCCCGAGGATTTTGCCAAGATTTCGGGACTTGGCTGGGCTTGGGGCTATTTGGGCGGAGGATTACTGCTCGCGGTCAATCTGCTCATGCTTCAATACCCCGGCTTGGTCGGATTCCCCGAAGGCACGTTCTCCGTACATGACTGCTTTCTCTCGGTATCCGTCTGGTGGCTCTTGTTTTCCATTCCGCTGTTTCGCGCCTTTCCGCGTGAACATCGTAAAACTGGACGGACTTTTCGCGAGAACATTACACATGCAATTCAGGACTTAAGAAACGTTCCAAGTCGATTGCGTGGACTGCCTCAATTTACCCGCTTCTTTCTCGCGTACCTGTTCTACAATGACGGTATCGAGACGGTGATTGTAATGGCTTCAATTTTCGGCAGTCAGGAATTAGGTATGTCAAATGCGCAGTTGATCATGTTTTTCCTGATGGTCCAAGCCGTCGCGTTAATCGGCTCACTGGTCTTCGGCTGGATCGCCGACCGCGCAGGCAGCAGATCGGCGATCATGATATCCCTCGGTATTTGGCTGCTGGTTGTGGTCTGGGCGTGGCAACTCGGCATATTCGGCGATGAGCTTGGCGAGTACTGGATTCTCGGAATTCTCGCGGCAACGGTACTCGGCGGATCGCAGGCCGCTTCGCGATCGTTGCAGGCCGAGCTGATCCCCGGCAATCGTTCGGCGGAATTCTTCAGTTTCTTCGGCATCTCCGGCAGATTCGCTTCTGCCATGGGACCGGCAATCCTTGGACTTGCCGTGCTGTTGACCGGCAGTCTTCGCTCCGGGGTACTCACGCTGGCCGGATTCTTTATTATAGGGATGGTTTTGCTGCTATTTGTTGATGTTGATCGTGGCCGCGCGCAGGCCGCCGCATTCGAACAAACCCTCACGAATTGAACAAGCATGTTTCGCGCACGGTGCTACCTCTTGCTTTTGCTGACCGCTACGCCGGGATGGACTGTGTATGCACAGAGTGTAAACGAACTCTCGGCTTATCTCTCCCTGTTCTCCGCTCATGCGAGCTCGGCACACGCGGTACGAGTCAACTGGAGCCTGGAGACGCAGTCACCCGCCCACCGCTTCTTCCGCATTTACAGAGGCTATGAAGAAGTTGGCAATTTTGCAGTTCTGGCCGAGGTGAATGCCACCGGTGGCGATGCAGCGGCGGACTACAGTTTCACGGACACCAGCGCCCGCACAAACGTCAGTTATTATTATAAGATTTCGGCCGTCGGTCAGTACACCGAATCGATTTTCCCGGTCGTAATATCCGCCACGCCCACAAGAGCCAACCAACCCCCGACCGCCGAATTACCTCCTGCGGCGATTCTCACGGGCCGGGAGATAACTCTCTATGTGCGCAAACCGGGCGAAGTAAAGCTTGAACTTGTTGACGGCGAATCCCGCCTGCTCGTAAACGAATTCCTGCGGCCGGGCATTTATGAGTTTGACGGCAACAGGAACCGGCACGCTCGGCTCAAGCTGACTCACAATCATGATTTCTACGTGGAAGCATCCTGGCCGATGCGCGTCGACTGATTAGCTCAAACGTCATTGTTGACAGAAGAGCCATTCGCGTGCGAATGGCTCTTCTGTACAGCATGGTCTGACAATCGGTGCTACGTCTCTCTTGCCCGGCGAATCCGCTCCAAGATGCCGGCATGAATGACCGAAGCGGCACCGATGATGTTTCCACTTTTCAGAAAATTTCTGCTGCCCTCGAAATCTGAACAGATACCTCCGGCTTCTTCGACAATTAAAACGCCGGCGGCGATGTCCCACGGTGAGAGCTTGTGTTCCCAAAATCCGTCAAAGATTCCCTGGGCCGTCCAGCAGAGGTCGAGTGCGGCCGATCCCGCGCGGCGTATCGCTCTGCAGTCAGGAAAGATCGCGGCAAACTCTTTCAGATATCCGGACAGCTCGTCGTGATATCGTCTCGGAAAACCGGTGGCGATCATTGCATCACTGAAGCACTCCTTTTTGGAAACTCTGAGACGCTCGCTGTTCCGGTAGCTTCCGCGTCCGGGCGCCGCAGTAAAGAGTTGCTCGCCGACCGGGTCATAAACGGCAGCCGCGAGGATCGTTGGGACACTGGTGTTCGCCCTTTCGACCAAAGCGACACTCACACAGAACACCGGAAACTGCTGAACAAAGTTGGTGGTTCCGTCGAGTGGATCAACAAACCAGACCAGCGAGTCGCCCGGCAGCGCAGTCCCTTCTTCCGCAATGACCGCCGCATCCGGCATTTCGCGACGGAGAAATTCGGCAATGATCCGTTCCGAAGTCAAGTCCGCTTCGGTGACCAGATCTCCTTTGGACTTCTCGCGAATCTCCTCGGCGCTGAGCCGTCGCCAGTAGTTGCGAATCGCCTCGCCACCGAGGCGGACAGCCTCGGCGGCAATTCCGAGATCATTATTGAGACTTATTGCGTGATGAAAGTGAGGATTCAACGGACACCCTTGACTTCGGCGATGCCGTCACGGCCAGCGTGCCTGAAAGATAAGCATTGCCGCCGTTTAAATCAAGGCGTGGGTCTGCGCCGTGGGCATACAAGAGAGAGTGTGAGTGAATTGGTCTTGGCGTCAAGATTCGCGCGCCATCCGTCTTCGCGCAGGCGGGCCATCAACAGGTCCAACAAACCGGGATCATCGGGGACTTTCGCTCCGGGACGGTAGTTCGCCTCCACGTCAAGCATGATATGTATGTCGTCGCTATCGGTCGTGAAGTTCATTTCCATCGTACCCTGCGCGAGATCATGTAAGGAGATCGCATAGCCGACAAATTCATCGAGCACGGCCGCCACGTGACCGTAGACGAACGTGGCAGCGGGAACACAGGCGGCAAGTTGGATTTTTTTGCGAACGCGGTGCTTGAACTGCAAATTCGCCTCCAGAAACCGGACCTCATTTTGGAGCAAGTCGTTTAGCGAGTAGTTATCGCGGACTTGGAGACCGCCGCGGTTTATGCGCTGAACAAGAATTTGCAGCAGATCGGCGAGGTGGTTGGCATTGCGTCCAAGAATGTCGACATTCGTGCGGTTTCGTTCCAGTTGCGACTCAAGTTCGCGGCGAGCCGATTCCAATCCGACGTCTTTGCTCTTGATAAGGTCGTGAATCGTGTTTGAACGGCTTTCGAGAAGCTGCGCCGCTCCCAGCACGCCGGACAAGGGGGTGGCCATGTTGTGTATGATACCCGGTAGAAGCGACCCCAGGAAAGCGAGTTCGTAGGACTCAAAATTTGGAGTTTCCTGGGTAAGGTCGGTGGTCTTATGCTTTGTCATCGTGCAATTCGCAAGCTTTTCTCGGAGCAAGATTTACCTGACTGTGGATGCGATTGGTGATGAAATGCTCGCCGGATCAGACGCGTTCCGTACTCGTGCGTGCAGGGCGCGGCACTTGCGTTTGCCCAACGGTGCATTCCGGTATGAGACATGCAAATTGGGGACCGCCTCAAGACGCTCAACTATGTTGTGCTTTGACTACGGCTCCTTTCGTGTTTGATGCTTACAACAGCGATCATGAACCGCGGCAGAAGCAACGACGAGCTTCGGGAAATCGACACCGGACATCGATGCTACAGTGATTCCCGAAAGTAAGTTGTCATTTCTCGCCGAGCCGGGTTAGCGCGGCCTTAACGAAGTTGCTGTTATCACCGCCCGCGCGTTACCCGGCC
>CAZGVT010000232.1:0-5134 GCA_964529255.1 uncultured Alphaproteobacteria bacterium
ATGGTGACGGACCCTTGTACACGCGCCCGCTTCCGGTGGAAGATATCCCACCGGAATTTCGTTTTTCAGAAGCAGAGGGAATGAAATGAAAAGACTGGTGTTGATTGCGCTGTTGGGGGTGCTGGCGGGAGGCGTGTGGGCCGATTGGAGTGTTCCGGTGCTACTGTGGGAGGATCAGCCGGGCGGTTTTCAGTTGCCGCCGGTGGATGCGGCAATTGCAGTGGATGCCGAGGAAAACGTGCACATCGTGTTCACGCACGGATTCGTCAGTCCATATTTTCCGCAAGGTCCGCCGCTCAAGCAGGTTAGTTACACGAAGTTCGACGCATGGGGGCATCAACTAGTGACTGAATCCATGCTGTCCGACAGTGCAGCGAATTGCAGCTATCCGAGAATTGGATTGTTCGGCTCGGATAGCTTGTGGGCCGTTTGGATGAACGTATGGGGCGACGCGCGTCCGGCGGGCATCTACACACGTTCCTTGGACCTGAGCGGTAATCTATTGCGACCTGCTGCATCGTGGTCAGACTCTGCATGGCGCGGCCCACTTGGCTACGCCTTTGAAATCCTTCCTAACCGTTCCGTTGTTCTGGCCTTTAGCGACGCGCAACCGATCATCAAGACCATATTGATGATCCACCAACAACCGGACGGATCACGGATTCTGGATCATGTGCCCATCTTCCGCAATCCGGTAGATGGGGAGCTGACGGACCGTGTGGCGGGCTATGTGGACACGACGAGAGACTCTCTTCAAATTATGTGGCGCGAAGCTCATCTGAATATCTGGCAGGCTGTATTCGCAAAGCGTGCATCGGTGTTCTTCCCGCCGGTGGATTCGACTAACCTTGGCGATCATGTAGTCTTGACTCCTCCGACTCCGGGCCATGTGCGGGGACCCGGCAGGGGGATCGAGCCGCTCGACGATTCGCTATTCATTTACAGCGAAATGCGGAACGATACGCTCACGATAGACGCGTCTTTTCTACATGTATTGCGTCGCTCTGACTATGCACAACTGTCCACCGCTTTTATTGGAGGCAGCAACTATCACCAGTGGGGAATTGAACCGGACGGCCAATCCGTCAGTTCGGTAGGTCACAACGATCCAGGCGGCAATTCTTCGCTGCATTTCTCGCGCTTTTCCTTGCCCGATCTGGTGCAGATCGAGGATACAATGCTGGCGCGAAATGTCAATGGAGAAGACATTGACTATTCGCTTGCTTATGCCGTTTCTCCGGGCGGTGCCAGAAATCTTGTTTACGCGCGTTCAGTGGCTCCGCAATACAACACACGTCAGCTCTACTACCGTATCTGGCGCGCGGATTTGGCGGTGGGACCGACACCGCATACCGGACAGCTTGAACTCGAGTACACAGTTACACCCAATCCGGCGTCCGGTCAGTTCAACATCGAAGGGCCGCTGGCTAAGGCCACTTCAATTACTTTGTACAATGTTCTGGGTCAGCGAGTGGGCCGCGAAATCCGTGGCGCCGCCTTGCAGACGCAGACACTTTCCTACAACACGATCGATCTACCCGTCGGCGTGTACTTCCTTCATATCTCTACACCGGCGGGCATGACGATACAGAAAATCATGGTCGTAAAGTAGTTTAACTTGGAGGTAAACGAACATGAAGAAGCGCTTTTTGGGGGTGATCATCGTGTGGATGGCGCTCGCAACGACGGCTCAGGCCGACTGGAGCCGTGACATTACGTATCAGACCGGAGGGGATCCGGTGACTCCCAACAACCACAAGTATCTCGGAATCCAAGGCATCCATGACGGCCCCGTGGTGGCGGATGTGATACCGGCGTGGTCGGGCAAGGAGATCCTGCAGGCGAAAAGGACAAGTATTCTGATCATCGGCGCAGACAATCAGCAGACTCCGCTGGAACTGACGATTCCTTCGATTCAGGTGCCGGGTGAGTACTGTCAGGTTGGCGAAGGCCCGTTTGAGTTCGTTGCCGGTCAGCCCGCTGTGGGTGACGTGGATAACGACGGCGACAATGATATCGTGGTCGGGATCACATATCAGTGCGAGCAGCTATTTGGTGACACTTGGGTATTGTACTACTTTGGCAGCGTGGTGTGGTGGACATGGAACGGCACCAGCTTCGATCAACATTCTCTGAGATTGGAGGACGCGGGCGAATTCACTACGCCGGCGTTCCTCGGCACGCCGGCGATCTGCAAGACCCAGTGGACCGAAGGTGGCACAACCGTCGTCTTCTGGGGACCCAATTCTCTACAAGTAACCGATTCGCGCGATTCCTACTATGTCCTCACGGCCTTCGACTTATCTGATCCCCAGCAGCCCACAGTGAGTCAGGCCAGCGCAGGCGGGTGGGTGACCGTGTCACAGTTGACTTGGGCGCGTGGTTCGGGGATCTATGTGCAGGCGGCGGACTTGAACGGCGACGGTTATGATGAGCTGATGGCTCACAACGACACGACAGTATACCGTTTTGATTGGAATGGCAGCAATTTCGTTGAGACGCGCTTGTACCCCGTGCCCAACGGAAACGCCTTCCAATCCGGACATGGCGCAATTGCGGATGTTGATGCGGATGGCAACCTGGAATACCTCGTCAGCTACTCGACCATCGCCTCACCTCCGACGAATGGCCATCTTGCGCAGATCAACCTTGTTGGCACGCTCGACTGGGCGTATGGGTTTGATGAGCCAAACACGAACCCCATCGTCGGTACACAACCGGGTATGTGCGATTTGAGCCGCCATCCAAGTTCACCACCGGAAACGCCTGAAGGCCGCCTTAGTCCGATCACCGCGACCCGACATGACAGCCGCATGTATAATTCCGCGACGGGTGAGTTGCGCTCCGATGCGTGGGCTATCGGACAGCTTGACAACTGGGGTGATCAGCGTAATGTCAGCAACCCTGCATTGGCCCATGTGACCGGAGCGGTGGTTCAGCCGCAGTTCATCAAGGTGGATATTGGCCTTCCCAACGTCGGCGAGAATCAGATTCGTGTCTATGATCCGATAACCGGAACATTGGTGTACTCTGAGGACCTGACTGTACAGTCACTCTACACCGCCGACGAGTACTCCGCCGTAACGTCGTCTCCAGTGTATTGTGATCTCGACGGTAGTGGCGAGGGCTCCATTGTCACCTCGTTCCGCACCGCCGCTAATACGCTCCGCATCTTCCGCACGGATCCGGGTCATGCCTTCAGTCCGGAGCTTGCCGAGTGGTCGCAAATCGAAAACGGCCCCGCGCACAAGGGACTTTACGCGCAGCCGGTGACGGGGAATCAGCCGCGTGATGAGATGGTGTGGGACGGGCGAATCATCGTGCATGGGACGTATTACGTGGGCGTGAATCAAACCTTGACCATCAAACCGGGCACCGTGGTAGAATTCCGGCCCGATGCGATCCTGCATGTGAAAGGCACTCTGATTGCGCACGGATCCGGCATGGACTCGATTTACTTCAAGGCCGATGGGACGAGCGCGTGGGACGGGATTGTGCTGTACGATGCGCAGTTTGCTTCGCTCTTCCGCTGCAACATTCACGGCGGCGGCTCGGTGTATGCGGAGGGCGACGAAGTGTTTATCAACAACTGCCGGATCTATGATATGATCGTTGGCGTGGACGCGTGGAGTTGTAAGCGATAAATCGCTTCCACAAATTCAGGCATTGAAGATAGTGTGTTGTACGATTGAACTTCCGTAATTAGAGTGTGTTATTAAATACCTTATCGAAGAAGCTGTTTGTCGTAGCCAGCGCATGGGATTCAGTTCGACGCATCGCATCTCGGCAGCGGTGTTTACTTCTGCCGGATGGAAGCGGGTGAGTTCATGCAGACGGTGAAGATGGTCGTGCTGAGGTAGCGCCGCACGGATGTGCGCTCTAAATTTCAAAAATCCAATGCGCGGCACATGCCCCGCAGGCGGTAACCATCATTTCCCAAGCATGGGGCATGTGAAGACACATGCCGCTTCGACTATCCGACGCACATACACAATATGGTAAAATAATACTGTATGCGTAGTAATGTGGTAATATAACTTGTAACTCAGATTCTACTAACTATACTTTTTGCTTGCTTTCGGCTCCCGGGACGTGTATCTTCACAGCATTGTATGACAAAGCATGACTATGGCTGTGCACACGGACTTTTACAAGGAGTCGGCCATGTACAAAGGTATTGTGATTTGTGTCTTTCTCTCCTTCGCTTCCGCCTTCGCGCTCCCGCCTGCCGTCGAATGGATCTCCCTCCACGGTCCCGGTAGCTACGACCCCGCCAATGACATTCATCAGTGTGCCGACGGCAGTTATATCGCCGCCGGTTCGTCGGACGTAAATTTCGCTTCCTCACCGGACGGTCAACTTGTGAAACTCACCACGACCGGAGCCGCCGACTGGATCGATCAATACGGTGGCAGCGGCGCGGATAATTTCACAGCGGTGACGCAGAACGCAGGCGGAGAATTCGTCGCAGCGGGTTCAAGCTACCGGATGGGAATCGCGGCGTTCTCGACGCAGGCCTGGCTTCTTGTCACCGATGCCAACGGAGTACAAATTCTCGAAGTCCTTTATGGCGATGACTCCCTCGAAGAACTTGTCTACGACATGCAGCCCACCGCGGACGGCGGCTACATCGTTGTCGGTCACATCTTCGATCCGATGGGTGTCACCGACGACAATCTGCTTGCGCTCAAATTGAGCTCGACCTACACGATTGACTGGGCGCAGACGATCGATCTTGGAAAGCACGAAGCCGCGCGCGCGGTTGTTCAGGCGACCGACGGCGGCTATGTCATCGCCGGATGGCAGCGCACGCTCGATTTCGCGAACACCGACGGGCTCGCGATCAAACTCGACGCCGGCGGCAATGTCGAATGGACTCAGGTCTACGACATTTCCAGTTTCGATATCTTGTATGGCGTGGATCGCATTGCCGGAGGCTATGTCATGTGCGGAGCGCAGCTCGCTCCCAATTTCTTCCGCGACGCGCTGCTGATGCGCTGGATGGCGTGGTTCGAGCAGTGGCCGCTGCTGGTGACGCCGGTGCTGTGCCACCTGCCGCCGGCGCAGCGCACCGACCTCACGGTCGAGCAGCAGCGCACGCACCTCCGCGTCATGACCCAGACGTTCCGCGATG
>CAZGVT010000233.1:0-5132 GCA_964529255.1 uncultured Alphaproteobacteria bacterium
GAATTCCGTCGACGACGTCATCGAGGGAGTGACCCTCGATTTGCTCAAAGCGGAAGCCGGTACCTCCGTCGAGATCTCGGTGACCAACGACAAGGCAGCGGTCAAGGCGAAGATCCAGGAGTTCGTCAATGCATACAATTCCGTCGTCGGCGATCTGAATACCTTTTCTGCCTATGACGAGGAAAACGAGACGGCCGCACCGTTGCTGGGAGACGGGTTTCTAACAGGGATTCGTCTAAGATTACAAACCGCATCCTCAACTTCACTTGCCGGCTTGCCATCCGGAGCCCTCTACGACAGCTTGGCGGTGGTCGGAGTTCGAGCGTCCGCGCGAGGGCTGCTCTCGATTGATCATGAAGATTTGGATGAGGCGCTCGACGACAATTTCGACGACGTCGTCGATCTCTTCACCGACTCCTTCTCTTCGACCGATACGAAATTGTTCTACGTAAGTAGTGGCGCTTCGACGACCGCCGGCGAGTACAGTGTCGTCGTAAACTATGGTGCGTCCGGAAACGTCCTCTCCGCAACGATTAATGGCCAGGCCGCAACGGTCGACGGTAGTCTGATTCGTGCCGCCGACGACACATCTCTCGAAGGACTGGTACTCGGCTGGACCAATCCCGGATCCGGACCCGGCACGTCCAACGCCACGATTCGATTCGGTAAAGGCGCCGCCGGGACTCTGGCCGCTGAAGCGAGTCTGATTACGAATCCGGACTCGGGACCCGTCCACTTTGCCGAGGAAAACATCAATGATTCCATCGAGTCGCTGAACAGCCAGATCGAAACCTGGAATGTCCGCCTCCAGGCGGTTGAAGCCAGACTGCGGCGGCAATTTACTCAGCTCGAAACCGCACTCTCACAAATGAGAAACCAAAGCAATTACCTGTCAAGTGTGCTGGGATAACCTATGAAACTCTCTTCAACGAGTACAACTTATCAACTGGCCGATGCCGCCTGTAGCGAATCGCAACTAGTCATTCTGCTGCTCGACGCGGCGATTCGATATGTGCGTGAAAGTGCCGATCAACTTCGCGCCGGACGATGGCACGAAAAAGGCTGCGCGGTCGATGCGGCTCTACTTTGCCTCCGCGAACTCAGGCAGGGTCTCGACTTGAAACGCGGTGGCGATGCCGCCACTAAAGTTGATCAGATGTACGACTTTCTCGCCACGAAAATCACTATCGGCAACATGCAAAAGGACCCGCTCCAGTTCGATCAGGTGGCAACGTCCTTGGTCACGCTTCGTCAGGCCTGGACTGAGCTGTTCTCCCGTCTGAAACAGACCGACGAAAAGGCAGCGCCCGCGGCGGCTCTGGCATAACAATCACGCGGACGGCGCCGGTCTGCTTACTCGCCAGGAGTGGGCACCGGTGTCGTGGCCGTGCCAGGGTCGACGCGGCTTTTCCGGTGGAGAAACCACAGAATGGCACGAGGTTTGCTAACAAATCCTCTATGACAATCTTAACCGATTTCCAGGTAACATGAAAGTCCAAGAGCTCAATTCCGGTCTTCGCCAGCTTGATTATGGCAAGTTCGACCGCCCCGATCCGCAGACGACCGCGACCTCCGGATCCAAGAACGAATCCGTCCATGGCGACAGGCTGGACTTAACGGTCTCGGCCAAGGCCGCCACGGAAAGTCTGGTCAACGAGGCGACCGTAGCCCTGCAGGACAATCAGATTTCCCCCGAGCGAAAGGCTGAAATCCGCGGTCGC
The DNA here is from genome assembly GCA_964529255.1 of uncultured Alphaproteobacteria bacterium. Taxonomy (GTDB): domain Bacteria; phylum Electryoneota; class RPQS01; order RPQS01; family RPQS01; genus CAZVXJ01. The sequence goes on from CAZGVT010000233.1 coordinate 1,722, forward strand.
ATCCAGTCCGACTTCTATGCCCTGCCCGCGGCACTGTCTCTCACTGCTGACTCCATCAAGGCACACTTCTCCTGATTGAATTTTGGCGGCCATCTCCTCCGATTAACCCAATGACCGGCCCGCCCCTCGCGGGTCGGTTTTGTCTCCGCTTCATCACTTCCCGCGTCCCCGCATTCCTGCTGCAATTCTTGCCCGTGGTATAATAGTTGCCCACCACAACACGGACGAGCCCACTCATGAGGCGCTCACTCGTCAAGTGGTCCGGCTTCTGCTTTTCCCTATGATTCCGGGCTCGTCCCAGTCGTCGTTACGGCTACTTCTTCACTAACCAATGACATATTCTTAAACAACGTGGAGCCGATGCTGCATAACGCCGACATACTCGCTACAAGCAAATCGCTTTAACCGATAGGCATCAAGCGCAGCCGTGGAAAAAATTGCAGTCGTGAACTCAGCTAATCCAATTACAACTGACTCACTCAGAAAGTGCTTGACACTTTTCCGCGACGGTGGAAATGATGAGCTGTCGCCGGTCGTGCTCGGATTACTCGACGCGTTTCCGCTGAGCTGCCGCATCGTCGCGCCCGACTTATCCGTGATCTGGCAATCACCCTACTTGTGCGAGGTCACTTCAGCGCCCTCGGGCGGATGCTGCTGCGAATCACTCGGCCTTGAACATACCCCTGAAGACTGCACAAGTCTGCGCACCCTGCAAACCGGAAAACCGCAACGCCGGGTCTGTTGGATTGGAGCCGTCTACGTCGAACTCCAAACCGCGGCTCTAAGAAATGAAAGCGGTCGAGTCATCGGAAGCCTGGAATTCCTGCGCGACATCACGACCGAAAAGAAACTGTCTCAGGCCTACGCTGAACAGCAGGATCTCCTCGAGATGGTCAACAAGGCTGTCATCGAGGCCAATCACCATCTCGAAAATGCCGGCGCCCAACTCGAAGAAAAAAATGCGACGCTTGAGCGTGTGAATGCACAGCTCAAGGAGCTGGATCACATGAAAGACGAGTTCATTAACATTGTCTCGCATGAACTCAAAGCTCCCTTAACCTCTATCCAGGGCTCCGTCGACCTGATTCTGGGCAAATCAGGAGTCGTGCTCGATGACACGACACGCGACCTGCTACTCATCTGTCAGAGAAATGCGCACCGCCTCACGCGCCTGGTATTGGATCTCCTCGATGTGGCCCGACTGGACTCCGGCATGTTCTCCCTTGACTACTCAGCTTTCCGGCCTTCGGGAATCCTGCGCGAGTGTGTCGAGTCGCTCAAACCCGCCGCTGCGCAAAAAGGTATCGAGATCAAGTATGAAGTATCGAATGACGATGCGGTTGAAGCAGACAAAGAGCGTATCACGCAAGTGTTGATGAACTTGCTTAGCAATGCCGTCAAATTCACCGACAACGGCTCGGTCACCGTCGAGGCGGCCGTGGATAGCGAACGCCTAAGCATCGCAGTGACTGACACCGGTTGCGGAATTGCCGATCAGGATATCGAGCGAGTCTTCGACAAATTCACGCAAGTGAGCGGCGTCATGAGTCGAAAACTGGGTGGCACCGGATTAGGGCTCTCTATCGTTCGCGGTATCGTACGACAGCACGGCGGGAACGTGACGGTTGCAAGCCGGCCCGGCGAAGGAAGCACTTTCAGCCTGTGGATCCCGAAACGCGCCGTCCATTCGAAGGCGGCCTCAGCAGGATGATTCTGCTCATCGAAGATGATCCGGATATTCGATTGCTGGCCGAGCTTTCATTGAAACTTGACGGCCTCGAAGTCTGTTCGTGTGCGGACGGAGCTTCCGGACTACGGGCCCTCGAGCAACAAACTTTTGATCTGGTAATTCTCGACATCATGATGCCCGATATGTCGGGTTATGACGTACTGGATGAAATCAACAACAGAATGGCAGGTAACACGCCTCCGGTTGCTCTGTTTACGGCGCGCCCGGCCGATTCGATGAAATGCGATTCGCGTCGTCCCGGCGTTGTGGCCCTGCTGCAAAAGCCGTTTGTGCCGGACGAACTCGTGAGTACTGTGCGAAAGTTAATCCAATCTGAATCATGAATCTTAAGACAAGTGGCGGCACTCTCGAAGCTCTGCGTGTTCGCTATGTCGGCCAACTTTCCGCGAAAGCGGCCGGGCTGACGGCGGCATGCCAGGCTCAAGATATCGATGCTATCCGGTCCATTGCGCACCAATTGCGCGGATCGGGCAAGTCCTATGGCTTTGATGACATTACCGACGTCGCCAATGAAATTGAACTCGCGTGTCAGGATCATCGACTGCTCGAAGTCGAACACTTGATTACCCGTTTTCGCAATCTGGCCGACTCCCTTGCGAAGTCCATCGAAGAACCCGATTCCAAGTGAGCGAACAACGCGCAAAGATTCTGGTCGTTAATGACGATGCTGACATCGCCCAATTGGTGGCGTCACAGATCGCCGCCGCCGGATTCGGCGAACCGCTGATCGCCTCCGATGGCGACGAGGCTCTCGTGCTTGCGCGCACACACCGCCCGCAAGTGATTGTCAGCGACGTTTCCATGCCGCGCATCGACGGATTTCAACTCTGCCGCATTCTGAAGTCGCCGATCTTTGAAGACAGCGAAAAGATTCCGGTGATTCTCACGTCGGCGACCTATCGCGACGTCATCGCCGAGGAAGTTGCACGAAATGTGCAGGCTTTCGCATACTTGCAGCAGCCGCACGAACCCGAGGCGCTGGTCCGGCTCATCAATCTTGCACTCGGTGGCGCGACGCCGATCCCGGGGGATCGCTCACTACTGCGGTACACCGGAAATGTGTTGATCGTCGATGATGATGAGGACATTCGCCTGTTGCTCCAAAACGTGCTGCAACAAGAGGGCTGGAACGTCTACTTGGCCAATGATGCCAACGAGGCGTATCATCTCTTGGATTCCGTGCACGTCCAGCTCGCGCTGGTTGATTACCATCTGCCGGGAATCGACGGATTAGCGGTTCTGAACGAGATCCGGAGGAGGCTGCACGAGGTCGTTGTGATCATGATGACCGCCGACTCCAGCGAGCAAACCGTAATCGAACTGATTCGCAGCGGAGCAGACGATTACTTGAGAAAACCCCTCGTCGCCAACAGCGTGAACCAATCCTGTCGGGCGGCTCTCAACAAGTACAACTTCTTGCGCATTCATGAGCAGTTTCAAGAAAAGATTGAGCGCCTGAGATCGATCAGCGAGTACCTCGACCTCATGATCAACCTCAGCCAGGAAGCCATCTTTTCCTGTGACCTGAACGGACGGTTTAAAATCTGGAATCGCGGCGCGGAGAAAATCTACGGATACACGCAGGACGAGGCGCTTGGAAATGCAATGGACGATTTGTTGCTGATGCCCGATGCCACGCGAAAGTCCGGCGAGATTCTCAA
>CAZGVT010000234.1:0-1982 GCA_964529255.1 uncultured Alphaproteobacteria bacterium
AGCCTCACGGCACAGCAGCCCGAAGTCAATTTGATTCGCACCGCAACTGAGGCGCTCGCGGCGGTGCTTGGCGGCACACAGAGCTTGCACACGAATTCGATGGATGAGACGCTCGCGCTGCCCAGCGAAAAGGCGGTCACCCTCGCGATGCGCACGCAACAAGTCCTTCGCCATGAGGTGGTCGCCGGGGCTCCCATTGATCCGCTTGGCGGCAGCTACTTTGTCGAGTGGATGACTGACAAGATGGAGGAGGGCGCGGAGACGTACTTTGCCAGGATCAACGCTCTGGGCGGCGTTGTCCCGGCGATTGAATCCGGATTTTTCCAGCGCGAAATTGCCAACGCTGCATTTGCATACCAGCAGGAGATCGATTCGGGTGATCGCGTCATCGTGGGAGTGAACAAGTACGATCTCGACGATCCACAGATCGATATCCCGATTCTGAAAATCCCGGAGGTGGAGGTGCGACGGATCCAGTCTGAAAAACTGAATCATGCGCGCAAGCGACGAGATTCGCTGCATGTCCGCGAATGCTTGGATAACATCAAGCAGGCCGCCGAGTTAGATCACAATGTCATGCCTCATCTCATAGCCGCTGCTCACGCCTATTGTAGTTTGGGCGAAATGGTCGATGTCATGAAGGAAGTTTACGACGAATACGAGGAGCCCGTTTCGTTTTGAGGCCACGTCGAGATCAGTCGGTCACGAGGCATGGGCGGCTTCCGCAGGTTAGCCGCCTGTTTTTCTGCCTCACACTGTGGATTCTGCTTGCGGCGAGTAACGCATGGTCGCTGTCCCCTGCCGAGCGCGGCGCGATCTGGGCTCGCACATGGGAATTGGTCCGCGAGCGATTTGTCGGCACGGAAGAACTGAGTCGTGTCAAGTGGGCATCGTCTTACGAGTCCCGCCTGCGTGAACTCGAACAGGCTCCGTCCGATGTGGAGTTCTGGAGACGGTTGCGTGTCCTCATTTGTGATCTGCAGAATGGCCGCACACGAGTGAAACTCCCCAACGGACTGCCACGAGTTTATGATCTCGTGCCGATCAAGCTCATTCTCGTCGGGGATCAATTGATCGTAAAACGATTGAGTAGCTCGTCGGAGGTCGAACGCAGCGGCATCCGACCGGGAGATCTGCTGATGAGCGTTGACGGTGTGCCCGCTCTCGAAGCGCTGCAAACTGTAGCTTTGCCTCACACTTCCGGATCCCGGCAATATGCTCGACTTGCCGCGAGCGCCTCGCGTGTGCTGACGGGACTCGCCGACACCAAACCCGAACTTGCCTTTCGCCGTCCCAACGGCAAGGAATACACGGTTCGCCTGCCGCGTGACAGCGGTCATGACAACAAGTACTATCGTGATCTTGGCGAGTCCGTGGACGACGAATTGAAAATCTTCGACGGCCGGATCGCTTATGTAAACGCAAGATTCAATTTTGTCTGGAATCTTGAGCAGGTCATCTTCTCGGCGCTCGATGATCCTCGCGTGGAAACGTTGATTCTCGACCTGCGCGAGACGGATGCCGGGATTGTTTCCGATCGCCTGCTCGCGAGGCTTGCACTCTCTCCGTTACCTGCAAACCGTCATCGTTCGATTGCATGGGAATCAATGGAGTCCAACCTTCAACCGGGTACCGTAGACTGGAAGCGATCCTGGGATACGACCGCCGCGCGAATCATCGTACCGGCTGCCAATGCCTTCAAGGGCAAGCTGATTGCACTCGTCGGCCCGGAAACTTCCGGCCCTGCTGAACAGTTACTTGAACCGCTGTTTTTTGCAGGTCGCGTGACCTTAATCGGGGACACCACCGCGGGCTCGGGCCACTCGTTCACCGTTCTCCCGTTTGGCAATGGCGCGCAACTCTCGGTCGCGACCACTGATCCGCTTTGGGAGAGCGGTTACGGTGACGGAGTCGGATTCCCTCCGCACATTGTGGTGCGCCCATCTGCGTAAGCGATTGCAAGTGGCAAGGACGAACAGCTC